>VYCT01000281.1 GCA_009843785.1 Candidatus Poribacteria bacterium
CGCAGTCGCTACGAAACCGAAGCCCCTGCCTTTAGGCAGTGGGTGCTATCACCAAGACTCATACAATCCTTCAAAAGCCATACAGCGAAACAGATTAACGCGTGTTTGGATCGTAGTGGTTCGCTTTGGCAACCTGCTTACCACGATCACGGTATTCGGCGGGATGAATCGTTGAATGCCATTATTGAATATTGTTATCAGAATCCGGTAAGAGCAGGATTGGTAAAGGCTGCACGGGATTATCCGTTTTGGCGGTGTAAATATGAGATGGAATGGGGAAAATCGCGAGTATTGACAGAAGAAAGGTGACGGTAGAGAACGTACCTAAGGAAGATCGCGAGCACAGCTCGCTCCTACCCAAAAGATATTCGATTATACAGGGTGTCTAAGAAAGATCGCGAGCGCAGCTCGCTCCTACAGAAGAGGGTTGGTCTTTGAGGTGGAATGAGGAAGATCGCGAGCACAGCTCGCTCCTACCAAAGAGGGTTACGGCTAAATATCGCGAGCACAGCTCGCTCCTACGGAGGAGAGGTTGGGTTACAATGGTGGCAGCCCGTTAACGATCTCAACGGTTTTGAGGCTGACAGTGATGACGCGGGCGATGAGGTCTACGATATAGCGCGGTTCGTCTGCACGGTTCGGGTCGTTGATGATACCGCTCCGTTTGTCTGTCTTGACACGATACTGATCCACCACCCACTCCACCGCAGAACGTGTGCCGAGTCGATAATCGTAGACCCCCGTAGGGATGCCGTCTATTGTTAGGAAATCGTTGTATTTCAGCTGCGTCTTGTCTTTGGGGAGTTTCATCTTCTCGACACGCCAATCGATTTGCATATCGGGTGTTTCGATGTATTTGAGTCCGTCGTATTTCGGGACAGATTCGTAGTTGATGTGGAGGTCTGCAAGTTGCGCACCGGCGTTAGTAAATCCCCAGAAGTCTTCGGCGAAGGGGATATGGGGTAGGTCGCGCTTGAGGTTCATCTCGTATTTTTCGCTGTAGGCAGGGTGATGCAAGAGGGCATAGTTATAGTGGAAGATGTCCCATTTGGTGATGGTGTCGTCGTTGTAGTGGGTTCGGAATTCTGTCAATGTCCAATCGGTGATGTTCTCTTGTCGGTTTGTGCCGTCCTCGTCGTAGGTGTAGAAGGGGAAGCATTGGGATTTTTCAAATGCCAAATCTAATGCGGGGATCTTGTTTGTAGCGAGACAACCAAAACCTTTTCTATTACCTACACCAGCAACACAAATTATCCGATTTTCTGCTTCGGTATTAGGTGTAGGAGATATAGAGGGAAACAGGTAGACACTATTGTTCAGAACGCGGTCAAAGAACAAATTTGACGTTGTGAATGGACGGTAGAGTGCCGTTCGTACCTTGTCTCCAGCGAATTCAGCGAGTCTACTGCGCCGCAGGTGACGGCGTAATTCCTGATCCCACTTGATTTTTGTATCATCATAAACCACGAAATCACTGACATTGGTTTGCTGATCTTCTCGACGCTTCCATCTGTCAACCTCTGCATTATAGGTATCAATCATTCCTTGAATATTTTGGACAAGGGAATTTACGTTAAAGTTGAACACCCATGCGTCGCGATTCGTTTTAACTCCATTGCTATATGTTTTAAAAATTACATTCTCGGCTTCGCTTTTCTGTGCTTTTGCTTTTTTAGTTCCTATAGGTATAAAAGTATCAAATTCGGCGTGGAGTCCTTCGGTTAACCATGTATGTTGCCTGTCAGGTTGAATTGTATTCCAAGTGATATTACCTTTGTGTTGCTGTTTTGTCAAAAAATCAAGTTTCTCTTGTCCTTTCCACAGGTCATCAGTGCGGAAGTAAGAGATACGGGGTCTTTCCGACGAATTCTGTTTGGTTTTCACAAAAAGGTTAATGCTCACACCGACCCGAATACCGAACACATTGGCATCGGAGACCTTTAATCCCTTCCGAGCGTTGCCACCCAAATCCAGAATATAAATCGCGTCAAAATCGTCTGCAAGGTGTTTTCGCATGCCATCAAATGCTATACCGTCAAGAAATCCGTTGTTTGTTACGAATGCGACAGCACCTTCATCGCCAATTCTGTCAGATGCCCACCGAATTGCTTTGACGTACGGATCGTAGAGTGCGTTTTTGAGCGTCGCTTTGGAATCTGCGGCGTAGGTGTCTGCAATCCGCTCATCCATCGTCGGATACTTCCTGTTCCTGTTGTTATCGCTATCGTTGACTTGCCATGCGTTGTAAGGTGGGTTGCCGATGACGACGAACATGTCTGCTGCCTTCTGTCTCTTGACCCGTTCTGTATTCTCACGCGTGAAAAGTTCACCTTGCTGTTGTTCAAGCAACTCAAACGTATCCGCAAGTGCGATGCCTTCAAACGGTAGATACGTCCCTGTGCGCTGGAAGTACTCCTGTTCGATGTTGAGGCTGGCGATGTAATACGGCAACAGCATCACCTCATTGCAATGGAGCTCGTGGCGGTATTTCTCCTCTAACGCTGTGCCTCGAATGTCCTGTATGAGACGGACGATGAAATTCCCGGTCCCGACAAACGGGTCAATGATATGTACACCGGTATCCGACAACGACCGACCGAACTCGGTTTCTAAGATGTGTTCCACACTTTTCACCATGAAATCGACAATCGGTTGCGGCGTGTAGACGATGCCGTGCGTGTCCGCCACGTCCGCAGAGAACCCTTGAAAGAATTTCTCGTAAAACGTATTGAGGAAGTGCTGTTTTTGGGTGAAGTCTCGGCAGAGCATCGCGGCTTGCTCAATCGCGACGTAGAACCGGTCTAACGGTTTGAGGAATTCCTCGCGACTGAACGCCTGCCGGATGAGTGCGTCAACGACGTTTTCAATCTCACGTGCGATGATATTTCGGCGGGTGAAGGCGGAGTTATTAAAGACGGTGCGGAAGATGCGTTCGGTGAGGATATGCTGGATGAGCATCTCCTCAACGGCATCCTGTGAGAGTTCTGGGTTAATCGCGGTGCGGCAGGTTTCGTAGAAATCAGTGAACGCTTTCTTGAAGGCTGGATCGGTGTCGTGGCGTTGCTCGATGAGTTCCTTTAGTTTGCTGGCAAGATCGGGAACATGTTCCCTGAAATCTGAAACAGCGGTGTACCAGTTGTCCAATGCCGGTGGAACGTAAGCGAACAGATATTGGAGTGTTGCGATTAAGTTTGCCGGTTCAGTGATGTCTACGTCCAGTGCTATCAGTCCGTTTTGGTAGAGAATGGCGCGCTGGGGTGTCTGGAAGAGGATATTGTCGAGCGGATAGCCTGCGTCTCGTTTCTCTTGTACGGCTTTGGCGAGGTTGTCATCTATGTCTTTCGCTTCCCAGTAAGCGAGCGGGAGTCCGTATTCGTCGCGTATCATACCGTCAATGACGATACGGTTTCCAGCTGCGGTGTGCATCGAATATTGCGGGATGAGCGTGGCGTTTATCTGTTTTGCACAGGCGTGGAGGAGCGTATCAAACGGTGAACTAACGGCACCCTCGTGTGTGATGCTTTGTTGTGCGTATTGGTGCAGCGTGGCGTAGTAGTCGCGAATGGCTTTGTGACTGGGTTTGAGATTGAGATTTGGCATAGGGGTATGATAGCAGGTTTCGAGGGATAGATCAAGTTGAAGGTGGGAGCGCATACATACTTCTGCGCACCTTCACAATTTCACCGGTATCGACAAGCCGTTTGAGTTCGTTTTTTATGGAGCCTGGATGTCCGTCAATAGTATCAATGAGTTCGGCTGTTTTTTTCTCGCCTTTGGCGAGTTGGGAGAAAATCTGATCCCGGAGCGGGACGCGGAGGGGTTTCCCGCCTCTAAACTTCATCAATATTCGGTTCGCTTGACTTCTGGAGACACCCAAGACCTGTTCTACTTCTTCTCTACCGAATTTGGCAGTGAGGCTGTCGCGTTCTGCCTCAAACCGCTCACGTGTGGCGATAGTTTCAGGGAGTTTGTCTAATCCACCGGCGACCTCAAAATCTTCCCAATCAAAAAGCGAAGTTTCAGGTCGATCGGTGATGTCGGGCAGTGGCAGACTCGTGAGCAGGACGATTGTTTTGTTGGGTAAGCGGTTCAATCCGGCTCGACCTATAATCTGTGAAAGTAAGCCTACAGCGTTCTGTTCATACACATGTTGGACGCGTTCGTCTTTGTAGATACCGAATTCCGCTTCTCCATCATAACAGAGCGGTTTTTCGTCGTTTCCGAACAGAATCTGTGTCTTTCGCCAAGTGATGCCTGGTTGCCAGTACGGTGCGCCGACGACCCAAATGATATTTGCTGCTTCAAAGGCGGAGTCTTTTAGCACTTCGATCCGTTTGAAACCCTCCACGAAGCACACATTCTCTTTTGTTGCAATGTGCTGCAAATGTTGTATGATTGGTGCGCTGGTGACAATTGCGTGCTGAACGTGTGGATCCTTTTCGATTTCGGCTTGGATACCAAGAAAAAAGCGTTGTCCTATTTCAGACATGCCGAGTGCCCGCCAGTCGGTATCGTAGTTTAAAATTGATTGTCGCGGATAGATGCCTGTACGAATCTGAAAGATCCGATTCCCGGGGTGCCATGCTGTCGGTTTGATGTGGTGGACTTCAATCTCTTCATCTGGGAATACTCGGCGTAAATCCGGTTCAGAGAGCATTGACGACATAAATAGGAGTTGTTTGACACTTGGATGCAACACCGGCAGTACCCAGAACCGCATCTCTTTGCCGGTCCATAATATCGGTGCGTCGGCATCCCGCATGTAATATTGAAAAAAACGCTTAAGTTGATGCCAAAGTGTCCAGTTCGGATCCGGATAGACTGTTGGAAACGCTCGAATCTTTGGTAAAGTTGACGTATCCAAGATACCCAATTCAATGGCTTGTGTCATTGACATCGGGATTTTCATGTCTTCGTTCGATTCAAAAGCCTCCAGTTCAAAAACAGGCAACCCTTTTGCTGTGAGTCTATCCGCAGCGTCAGTATCCATAGGAATGTAGGCAGCGGCACCGCCCTCAAACGCAATAGCGAAATGTGCCAATACCTTTTCGGTTTCATCATCTACAAACTCGCGCGGTACCACTCTACCGGTTATATTGACTTGACACATTTGCTCGATAAGCGTTGCTTCTTGCCCTTGAAATGCTTGCACAGCGGCTCGGACCCGTCTGATGGGATTATCATCAACGCCGCCTTTGGTTTCTAATGCGTTTAGTAAGGCGTTGGCAAAGTTACCTAAGGGGCTTTGGTGCCAGTTCACACGCCATTCTTCTAAGGTGTCTTTTGATACCTCACACTTTACAAACAGTTTATCTGGGTCTGCGCCATCAACGATACAAAGTCGTTCTGTACCGTCCACGGATTCAAGTGTTTCTGCTGCCACTTTTGAGAGTCGTGGATCCAAAAACTGTCTAATAGGATTCAATATTTGTGCTGCGACACTTTTTAATGCGGTAGATTGCGACAGATATCCTCGCTGCTGACATTCTGTATAGACAGGACACTGCGGACAAATACTTTCATTCGGATTTCCACCCTTTTTTTCAAGTGCCTCACACCGTTTAGGATCCTCACAGACATGACCATGTTGAAAGGGGGTCGCCATCCGGACCTCGGCGGGTATTTCTTTCACCTGTTCCCACAAGTATCTTCGAGTTCTCCTGTGTGCAACAGATGACACGTTTCGATCTTGAAAGCGTTGTTCTATTTCTTTAGATAAAGAGGATTTTGCGGATAAACTGATTACGCCGTCGTTGAGGACATAGGATTCTGCTGCATAGCTCTTTCCGCCACCCGCTTCGGCAATAAGCCCGAGAATGCGCACATCCTGATTGAAAACTTGCTGCATGTGAACAGCATTTTCTTCAAGTGTTCCGTAACCCCTGTTTTTGCTTTCCTGTTTGCGTAGCACCGGAGATGGACGTTTTATTCCCAATGGGCTCAGTTTTGCTTCCCGCACGGCAAGGATCTCATCTGTTACAGGCAATCCAGTGGTGGGTACCGGCGGCAAAATACCGGTATCGTCCCAGATATCTGTTATACGTGTCGCTTCCATGGGGAGTCCTGTATCAGGTATAGCAGCGCGGACCCAAACATCACCATCTTGCTCCCATAGCAAAATGTGCCCATCGTCAATACTGCTGTCGGGTTGGCTCCAATGGTAAATGCCATCTTTTTCTTCCACATAGGAAAACCCGCGCTTCAAGAACGCCACTCTTGCGAGATTAAGGTTGATTGAACCAAGGGATGCCACAATAGGCGTAGTTTGAGTGGAGGGTTCCAATTCCGTTTTTCCGGACGGTGCGGGTTGGTGGAGTGCAGCACGAAGCGTGTCAATAGAGGCAAAGAGTACCTCTTTGGTAATGATAGGCGGGTTTACGAGATTTCCGATCAAAATTTCATAGCGCGCATCCCAGCGACTGTATCCTTTGTCGCCCAAGATTTCGAGATATACATCGCGATGCTGTGGATTTTCAGAAGTCGGTATATGTTTGTAGATATACTGCTTCGCTTCATTCGTATTCGGATGAAGATAATTCTGTACTCTGCAAGAAAAACGCAATCCACCCGACTTTGTCAGTGTCAACATCGGGTTGGCGACAGCGTTAACGAGTGCGTCGATACAGGTTAGAACGGCATCGGGGGCGTTACAAATAGCCGCATACTTAAAATGGATGTCATGCCATTGTGCGCCATCACGCTCTGAAGGGACACCTGTATACACCTGAACTCCCCAGGATCTGTGCCATATACCACTCTGCCAGTCTTCTCTGTTTTGGCGTTTCAAAAACCGTTCTCCGCCAAAATCCTCCGGACCGTGGTCGTGATAAGGGGCGCGTCCTATCGGCATGAAGGAGATGTCCGCCTGCTCAAGTTCATAAAGCCTAATAGGATATCTCCATGCGCAATAGACCGAGAAATTATAAGGGAGACCTTTGTAGAGTGCTGGTGTTACTCTTGTCTTCCGCTGCCGAAGCGGCTTTTCGTGTCGTTGATGACAACGCTGAATAATATCTTTTAAGGGATTCATCCTGTATGTTTCGTCCGTGGGGCGCTACGATTCAAAGATTTCCTTTGAATAGCATTGTATCACGCATTCTCTTTTTCGTCAAGTTTTTAGGTAACGTCACTTACCCCCATTTTTTTCTGAAGGTTTGTGGTGAAAGGTTTTTAGTGT
>VYCT01000195.1:0-33767 GCA_009843785.1 Candidatus Poribacteria bacterium
TCCTTATATAATCTGAGGTGACTCTAATTATAAATTATAAACAACCAGATTTCACTGGAGGTGGAAACTATGTTTATGCGGAAACTCAAAACCGGGCTTCGGTTGCTTGGCACTTTCCTTCTGAGGATTTTGTTAGGAATTGTGGCTGCGTACTTATGGATCACCGGACTGGCTTTCATGGGGCGCGCTACAGTCGGTAGGCTCTCTGACCGTTATATGGATGGTCGCTATGATGGATTGAGGGATACAGTGTTCGACATTATTAATCCTATCGCGTGGTATGGCGGTTGGGTATTAGTAGGTATAGCCATTATCTGGGGTTTTTCACAAGGCAGGTTAAATATTCGGAGATGGTTAAGGAAACAGCATGCTTAAACGGTTTCAATTCTACTCACCAAATGGAGAATCCTGATGGTAGAAAACGATGTTCAACTGATTCGCAGAATCTTATCAGGCGACGACGCAGCATTTAGTGTTTTGGTCCAGAAATACCAAAAGAACGTTCACGCGCTTGTGTGGCGGAAGATTGGGGATTTCCATATTGCTGAAGAGATTACGCAAGACACCTTCCTCCGAGTCTACAAAAGCCTCGCTACGCTTAAAAATCCCAACCTGTTTGCTGGGTGGCTTTATGTCATCGCAAATCGGCTTTGCATTAATTGGAGCCAAAAAAACGGCCCGGCGATGCAATCCTTAGAAAACACACCGATGGAAGAGATAGAGCGATCTTCCTATGCGCATTATCTATCAGAACAACGCGAGGTAAAAGCCGCCGATCATCACGGCGAAACCGTCCAAAAACTGCTTCAGAAATTGCCGGAGAGTGAACGCACAGTAGTGACATTGTACTATCTCGGTGAAATGACAGCGAAGGAGATTGGCAATTTCTTAGGGGTGTCAGTGAACACGATTAAGAGTCGGATTCGCCGGGCGAAAAAGCGTTTGCAGAACGAAGAAGAACTCTTAATTAGCAAAACGCTTGGGAGTGTTCAATTACCTGTCAACCTAACCGAGCGCATCATGCAAGAAGTTGCCAACATAAAACAGACATCCGCTCCGGTTGCGAAACCGTTGCTACCGTGGGCGGCGTTTGGTGCAGCTGCAGTTTTGGTGATATTGCTTCTCGGTGTCAGCAATCAATACCTCGCCCGTTTCCAGAAACCGTATAGTTTTGAGGCACAATCTGAACCTACGATTGAAATTGTTGATGCACCTATGACGCTTGAGATTGACGCGAAACCGGCTGTGCGAAATCAGGCTGGACGTGCTTTTATCCCTAATGAAAATGAGGGGAACGGTTTACAAACTTCTGAAACAGTCTCACCAACCGATACGCTGGAAATTTCTCCTAAGTTTTCGACTTCACAATGGACTCAGGCAGATGGGCCTCAAGGCGGTACCGCCCTTGACATCTTCGCTACACCTGAAAAGACCCTTTATGCCGTTACACCTTCAGGTATCTACAGATCGACAGCAGATGAGACTGCGTGGACGCTCACTGACACCAGTGTTCCAATTGGTGCATCACGAATGCCTATGGCAGCGTCCGAGGAGACTCTCTATATTGTCTCTGCTGATGCAGTGTTTACTTCAACCGATGCTGGCGGGACATGGAACGTGCTTTGCCCTCGCCCCAAAGGACATGCTATTGGGTTGATAATAGTAGATGAAACGCAAGGGCACAGTTCACAAACACATCCAGCAATGTATCTCGCCCTTAAAAATAAAGGTGTTTTCCGCTCTACCGATGCTGGTGCACAATGGACACTTCTTAACGATGGATTGACAGACAAAAGCGTTTCGGCAGTGGCTGCAATCGGGAACACGGTGTTTGCTGGAACAAGCAGCGGACTCTATCGCCTCACTTCAGGGGCTTGGGAACAATTATCTGTTGCTGCCTCCGAAGTTATTCATTCTTTAGTGGCACATGAAAACAACCTCTATATCGTGACGGGGCACGATCTTTTTACCTTCGGACTGCTTGAATCAAGGTTAAAGGATGCGGGGCAAATAGTGCGCGGTTACAACGCGAGTTCAAGTAGAATTTTCTATTCGACCGATTTGGGAGCGTCGTGGACTGAGATAACACCGAAAAATAAGTCTCCGTTTGTGAGAACACCAATGGGTATGCAGCTTATAGTTGCCGGTGAGACACTCTTACTGTTGGGTGTTGCTGAATTGCGTTCAACGGATGGCGGGCAAACTTGGACAGACCTCGGATTCGATAGAAATCTATTTACGTTGGGCAACTTTTCAACTGTAGCGATAGATGAGCATACGTTTTACAACGTTAGTGCCTCCGGTGTCTATCGAACAACCGATGGTGGTGAATCGTGGCAACCCTTTATGAACGGAATGGCAGGGACCAGAATGCAGGATTTAGTGGCGTTCAATGACAGACTCTACATGCACACCGGCAGCGATGTTTTCCAATCAACCGATGTGGGCACATCGTGGAAAAACGTTCCGATTAATTCTGGTGGGGTCACGCTTCAATCGGTAAAAGCAAAACAACCTCAAAGCAACTTCTCGCTCGATTCAAGATTGATAGTTGCGGACAACACTCTCTATGGAATTATACCCGATGAAGATGACCTACGCGTTTTTCATTTGTCTCTCAATAGCGATATGTTCGTCCCTGTTCATAGGATTCCCTCTTTCGCGAGGCGATCATCTGCCTTTAATGTGTTCACAGGAAAAGGATTAGCCTTTGAGGTATGGACCAGCGTTGAAGAGGTAGAACCGGTTCACTCGTCCGATGGTCACCAAGAAAACGATAGTGTACCTGTCACGTTGTATTTTAAGAAAAAACATTGGGGCGCTGGCGGGTTCGCTGTCAGCGGTGAGACGTTCTACATGGAGTGCCAGCGAAGGCTTTTCAGATGGGAACCGGGCAGCGCCGAATGGAAAAACACCGGATTGATTGATACGACCGAGCAGCTTGACAACACATCCGATCATGGGTTCAAATTAGCCGCTTCAGCAAAAACCGTCTATGTGGGCAAACGCGACGGTAAACTCTTTCAGTCGCTTGATGCTGGAGACAGTTGGAAAAATATCACGTCAAGTCTACCACTTCATTTTACCCGTTTCAACGAAATCGTGTTCGTAGGTGCAACGGTTTACGTCGCAACTGATATGGGGGTCTTATCCTCACAAAATGGAGAACATTGGCGCATAATAACAGATAGAATAGGTGCCTGTCCCATCATAGACAGATTCGCTGTAGATGACACTACAGTTTACGGTGCCGCGGATACCGGTATCTATCGCTTGGAAGGTGAATGGCAACAGATTTCTCCAGAAGCCCCGGGTAAAGTCGTATCTCTCATCGTTAGCAATGACAGACTTTATATTGCTACCGAACAGCGCGGCCTATTTCACATCTCGCTCGAAACAGAAGCGTGGGTAGGCGTGATGAAATAACCTCCACTTTTACAAGTAAAAGGTGAAACTATGAAAGTTTTAGGCATCTCACTTCTCATCGTCCTACTTGTCCTCCCGCTCGCTTTCGCGGCAGAAGACAAACAGACTTCTGATGTTACCAGTCTTTACCACTTCGCCAATATCTTGGGCGTTCAGGTGTCATTGGAGCAAATCGAAAACACGCTCATTGAGAAAACTGACGGGCATCGTGTCGCCGATTTTGCGAATCTTATTGCCGCTGCCAAGGAAATCGGACTTGAATTGCAAGCACACAATCTCACTTATGAGGAACTGCAAAAATTTAAAACGCCGGTTATTGCTTATCCCAAGACTGCATTTGAAGACGAAAATCGCGCAAAAGCAGATGCTACTCCTCCGTAACGATAACATCGTTTATCCGTGGCGCGCTGCCGACATTGAGCTGAATTTTGATCTGGAACAGATGCCCAAAGGACGATTTCATGAGAAACTCATAGTTGAATACATTGACCACAAAGGCGAAATAAGGACCATCAAGTTACCGATATCGGGGGACGGAAGTCAAGCCTATACACTCGCGCCCGAACGTTTTTTCTTCGGACAAATTAATTCCGCTGGAAAAAATACGAAAGTGTTAGTGCTTAGCAATCACACGAATATCGAACTCAAGATCGAAAAAGCCGAAGCCGATATTGGAACAATTGCGGTAAAACGACAAGAGAACAGTAACAACTATCAATTGACGTTAACGTTGCCATCAGTTTTAACGAAGGGTGTTCTGAAAGGCGAAGTTCGGCTTCGGACGAGCCATCCGAAGATGCAACTTATCAAGATTCCGATTTTTGCTTTCGTCACAAAGTAGGAACGTTCATACCCGAACACCCGAACACTCTGACAATAGATAAGGAGCAATACCATGCAATATCTCAGAGATCCATTTCTAATAATTCTAATTGGTATTTTAATGACTCCAATCATGTTGTTCGCAGCACCACACGAGCCATCCCCTGCTGGTGGGGGTTGGCTTGAGCTGAACCCTAAACTCGGGCTAACCCAAACCGATGCGCCTTGGTTCTCGGAACTGACCGGCGAACTCACAATTGAAGCGTGGATCTACGTAGACGAAACGTTACCCAAGCAAATCACCTTTTCATTCGTTGGTCAAACAGACCGATTCAGCTGCTTTATGTTTGGGATACCTGCGGACGAAGATAGAGATAATATTATGGATACTCGGATTGGTGTCTTTTCCAACGGAACTAAAGAACCCTCATATGTGTCGAAGATGGAAAGTCTGCCGATACGTCAGTGGGTGCATTATGTAGCAACGATCGACCGAGGTGCTGCTATCGGCAGCGACGGTCTTATTAGAGGAGGATGGGAGGGGAGCGAACTGCCAGTGCCAATTGAGAACCGTCTCGTGCTTGGCGGGACACCAACTTTGACGAAAGTGCCAATGCCGGACAAAATGCGTTTCGCTGCAGGTGTCTATATTGATGAGTTGCGAATCAGCAGCGTCGTCCGGTATAAAGGCAACTACGACGTACCGACACATGCGTTCACTGCAGATACGGATACCATAGGACTCTATCATTTTGATGAAGGGTCAGATCAGCACTATGAAGATAGTTCAAAATCCAAGATTCCATTAATCCGAAGTGAGATAGCTCCTGAGGTGCTTGCTGAAAATGAAGCAGCGACAGCCTCGCCCGTGCTGCCAAAAAGTGAAGAAGAGCTGCTTCAGCTTATCCGTGAAGGAGTCGCTTATTACGATGCGCTGCTTAAAAGCGGACGTGTTGACTTTCTTCGGGAGACTACCAGTGTTGCGTCTGCTGGGAACCCTATGGGACGTGCCCCCAGCGGCACATGGAAAGGAACTTTCGAGTTTTCAGGTCGTAAAATGAGATGCGTTGTGACACGAGATGCTGTCCAGCATGACCCTGATCGGAAACATCTAATTAAAGGGACAGAGCAGTACGCGTATGATGGCGAAACATTTGAGAGACTTCGGGAAACATTCAACGATATGAGTCTAAGTCGCAGAAGCGAAATCGTCGATGACCCCTCTGATGATCCACGCTTCTGGGGATGGAATCTCAGTGGTCAAGATAAGTCTCTCGTAATGCTTATTGATGGACTTGATGTCGAAAGTATTAAAGAGGTGCGTCTCAACGACAGTGATGTCTATCACATCAAAGGAGATATGCTGGGTACCACTATAGAATTGTGGCTGAACCCAAAGAAAAGTTACCGCCCCGAACGCTTTAAGGTTTCCAATCCTATGCTTTCGATGACAAAGGATTTCAAGTTCAAAGAGGTCGCACCTGATCTCTGGTTCCCGGAATCTGCCAAATGGGTTAACAGTGTAACTGATATGAAGACCGGCACGAAAACTGATGCTTCGACCACGACCGTGCAATTCACAAACATCCGGATTAACGAACCTATTCCTGAATCCCGGTTCTCTATTAAGCCACCTCCTGGGACGAGAGGGTATGACATGCGTACCCGAGAAAACTTTGAAGTTCCGGAGGAGAACAACAAATGATACGTTTCAGACGCGCAAAGCGTTGCGCATGAACCACATGTTTCAGAACTGTTCCTACCGGCAAAGGGAAAATTGAGGGACCTTGCAAAATATTTTGACAAATCCAAAGTTTTTGTGGTAATATGTCAAGAGTCGTAAATTATTACTTGCAGTCTGTATGCTGCAAAGCATCAATTCCCGTTTCAACACCTGTAGGAACACATGAAAAAACCCACCCGCAAGAAGTGGCAGTTTAGCAATTCAGATATTGACAGCAGTTTGACATTGGCATCCGAAGCGGGTGTCTCGCCGTTCGCTGCGCAGCTGCTAATCAATCGAGGCATAAAAACCGCTGCCGAAGCGCGCGCCTATCTCTACCCGACTTTTGATGAACTCCACTCGCCTTTTAAATTAGCCGATATGGACAAAGCCGTGGAACGGATACACACGGCGATCTCACGTGGTGAGAAAATCTGTGTCTATGGCGATTATGATATCGATGGCACCACCGCAACCGCACTATTGCTCCACACGTTCCGACAGATGGATGTCCCCGCCGACTACTATATCCCAAATCGATTTGATGAAGGCTACGGACTCAGTGAAGATACCATTAAAAAGATCCACAGAGAAAACAAGGCAAAATTGATAATTACTGTAGACTGTGGCATCAACTCGGTTAATGAGGTAGCATTAGCCAACCAACTCGGCATGGAGGTCATTATCACCGACCACCACCAGCCAGAAGCAGAACAGCCCGCAGCGCACGCATTAATTTCTCCTAAGGTGCCAGGGAATGAATACCCTTATACCGAACTTGCAGGTGTCGGCTTAGCCTTCAAATTGGCACAGGGGTTGATAGAAGATAATAGAGCGTTTCTTGAGTCCCTCCTCGACCTGGTTGCATTGGGCACCGTTGGAGACTTGGCATCGCTCACTGGAGAGAATCGCATTTTGAGCCGTTTAGGATTAGTAGAACTTGACAAACGCGAACGTCCTGGCATTCATGCTTTATGCGAAGCAGCGGGTCATAAAATTGATACGCCGCTCGACGGATACGCACTCTCTTTTAAATTAGGGCCCCGAATCAACGCTGCGGGAAGAATGGATACCGCCCACAAAGTGGTTGAACTGCTTACCACCGACGCTGAGGATGTTGCAACCCGGATCGCATCCCAACTCAATCAGACAAATCGGGATCGACAAGATTTGGAAAAACAGATTCAAGACCAAGCAGTGGAGATCATTAAAAAAGAGGTTGCTGATGACACCATAGGGATTGTTGTTGCCAGTGACAAGTGGGACGGAAAGGCACAAGGTGTCGTCGGGATCGTCGCCGGACGTTTGAAGGAAACCTACTATAAGCCTGCCATTGTCCTTGCAATTAACGGCGATAAAGCGACTGGATCCGGACGTTGTATTGAAGGCATGAACCTCGCGAATAGCCTTGTCGCCTGCACAGCGTTACTCGTGAAACACGGTGGACACGCAGCCGCTGCTGGGTTAACGATCGAAACCAGAAATATTCCCAAATTCAAAGACGCTTTCAATGAATACGCTTCTAAACATCTGACAGCGGAGGCACTGCAACCGAAGCTGGACCTTGAATTTGAAACGCATCTTTCGCTTTTGACGTTAGACTCCCTAAAGGAACTTGAGAAATTTGAACCCTTTGGACAGAAGAATCCATCGCCGCTTTTTGGCAAAAGACGCGTCAAAGTTGTTGAGGGTACGCCCCGAACAATGGGGCAGGATGGCAGCCACCTGAAAATGTTCGTCAGCGACACTGGGGTGAAACACTGTGCAATCGCCTGGGGTGCTGGCGACAAACTCGTCACTTTCAATCGTCCCAATGTCTCACTGGATGTCGCTTTTTCACCACAGATCAACGAGTGGCAGGGCACCCAATCTGTACAACTTATCCTTAGAGATTGGGAGGTGCATGCTGAAGGCAGGGACATGAACTGGGATGTTTTTCCCAGACTTACTGATGAATCTTCCGTAAAGATTGCCGACAGGCGCAACACGAAAAAAAAGAATTATCTTTTAAAGTTGCTTGAGCGAGAAGAATCTTGTATAATTTATGTACGAGATGAAGAAATGCTGGACTTTTTGCTTACAAAGCTTCTACCGGAGAGCCTTGAGGGTATCGCGGCGCACGATAAGACAACATCCGGTGAAGCGGAAGCAGCGTTGTTGAAGCAGTTGGCGCGTGGCGAACTCAGGACAATCGCCTCAAGTAGCAGTTTATCAAGCCATGAAGCGTTTCCGTTCGTGAAGCACGTTGTCTTTTGCCATCTCACGCCGAGTCCAGACCTCTTTTTCAAACGATGCGCGCCTGCTTTCGCAACGCAAGAGACCTCTTGCCTGCATCTCATCTACGGCGATACAGATGGGACAGAGATGCGGGATTGGGTCAGTAAAAAATATCCTGAGAAAGCCGAATTACAGCGATTGTACGGGGGCATCCGTAAAGCCATCGAGTCCAACGGCGCGGCGGGATATGCTGAAGCGGCAATCCTGAATGGCACGCTCGGAACACCCTTGACAGTTGAAACCGGACTCACGATCTTTGAAGAATTGGAGTTTATTGAGCGGTATGGGGAATCAGGACACAGACTTGTGAAACTCCGTCCTGCTCAGAAGAGTGATTTATCCCGTTCACCAACTTACTTGAGAGGGGAATGGATTAAGCAGACGAGTCCCTCTTTTATTGAGTTTCAGTTGAAAGAGAACATTGAATCTATGTGGGAGCGTGTAGAAAATGAGTGTCAAATCGCTAATACGCCAGATTCAGACATATAATCCGGACGCAGACGTTGAACTTCTGGAGCGTTGCTACCGTTTCGCGCAAGAAGCGCATGAAGGGCAAAAACGCAAGTCTGGCGAACCCTACTTCACGCACTGCGTCAAAACCGCTGAGATCCTCGTAGGACTTCACCTTGATACGCACACGATTTGTGCCGGGCTTATGCACGATGTCCTCGAAGATACAGGCATTACGCGCGAGGAACTACAGGTCCGCTTCGGTGCGAACATTGCGAATCTTGTTGAAGGTGTAACGAAAATTGGGCAATATAGACCGAGTGTCGGTTCCCCGACTTCCAACACACCTATTACGGTTGAGGATCGCGTCCATCGGAAACGCCAAGCCGAAACCTACCGGAAACTCCTCTTAGCAACAGCAGAAGATATGCGGGTCATCCTGATTAAACTCGCGGATCGACTTCATAACATGGAAACGTTGAGGTTCCTCACCAGCGAGAAATGTCAACGTATTGCTAAGGAGACCTTGGAGATTTACGCACCGATCGCACACCGGTTGGGAATTTGGCGTATCATGAGTCGCCTTGAAGACTTGGCATTCAAACATCTCTACCCCACCGAGTATCGAAAAATTGCGGATCTCCTGAACCAGAAACTCACGGAGCGCGAGGCATACTGTGATAGAATGGTGAAACAGATTCGTCAAGTCCTTGAAAAACGTGGTGTCTATGCCGATGTCCACGGCAGAACAAAGCATATCTATAGTATCTACCAAAAGATGCAACAGAAAGGTACGCCTTTCAGCGAGATCCGGGACCTCGTCGGTCTCAGAGTGCTTGTTAAAACGGAACCGGACTGCTACACGGCACTCGGTGCCCTCCACAACCAATGGAATTACCATCCCGATCGGCTGCGAGATTGGATCGGACAACCTAAGAAAAATGGGTATCAGTCACTCCATACCACGATTTTAGATGACGGTAAACCCGTTGAGGTACAAATCCGCAGTTATCAGATGCATAAAGTCGCTGCGGATGGTATTGCTGCGCATTGGAGCTATAAGGAGGGGGTGCCAATGAGTAGACAGGGACGCTCTATTTTCGCGAGTTATAAGCAGATACTTGAAGACATACAGGAGATACAGGATAGCCCACATCAGTTTGTAGAATCGATGAAGTTGGAGCTCTTCCAAGATGAAGTCTACGTTTTTTCGCCGAAAGGCGACCTTTTTAAATTACCGGCAGGCGCGACTGTTATCGATTTCGCCTATAAAATCCATACGGACATCGGGCATACATGTGTCGGGGCAGAGGTCAATGGGTCTATTGCCCCAATCCGGCGAGTACTTGAGAATGGCGACCAAGTTAATATTCGGACGCAGTCAAATGGAAAACCGAGTCGCAGCTGGTTACCGCATGTGAAAACCGCTGCGGCACGCGGTAAAATTAGGCACTGGTTCCGTGAAAAGGATAGGGCGGATGCCCTGGAATTAGGTAAGAAATTTCTCGAAGCGGAGTTGCGTGCCTTCTATCTTAACGCTCGTGATTACCTCAACTCCCCGGAACTGCTCAATATCGCCAAACAGCTCAAGCTCAAAAACCTTGAAGAACTTTTTGTCCGCATCGGCAACGGCGATGAATCGGCTATTCAGGTCGTCAATCTCTTGAAACCTGAGGTGCCGAACCCTGAGACTGAAACTGTAGAAGCTGTTAAACCCGAACGGAAACCAGAGTCAGCCGCTATCCAACTTGAAAATAACATTGACTTAGGTATGATGCGAATCATGAAATGCTGTAACCCGATCCCTGGCGATCAAGTTGTGGGCTACCTCACTCGCGGGCGCGGCGTTTCTGTCCACAGAGCCGGATGCATCCGTATCCTCGATGAACCGGAACGGCTCTTGGTAGTCAAATGGCTCGAAAAGTCGATGTCCGAAAACGGAGACCACCCGGCTGATGTCTACCCTGTCAAAATCCTCGTCGAATGCAGCGATCGTCCCGGAATGCTCGGTGAAATCACAACTGCTATCGCACAATACAAAGTGAACATCCGCTGTGGTACCTTCCAACCCTCTACCGTCCATCTTGATGCTACAGCTGCTGACAACCTCACAATAGACGTAACAGGTGCTGAGCAGCTCGATAAAGTCATGGAAGCGATTCGGCAGCTGAAAGGCGTACAACGCGCCATCCGCCTCTCCTAAATCCAACCTATCGTTATCTCAATTGCATGATATTGGGGAAACGCGCTACGGATTGCGCTGCGCTACACAGGGTTAGGCATTCTTGATATAACTTTGGACACTCTTCCACTCTTCAGACATTTCGTGCAAACGCGAATGCGCCGCGTACCTTCCTCTGTTTGAACGCGAACCCGTTGAAGATTTGGAAGCCAACGCCGCTTTGTATGCCGAAATGATTTACTAATTTGGTTACCCGTCATCGGGCGTTTGCTACAGATGCTACAGACGCGTGACATCTTGATATCTCCTTTTTTCTCTATTAAAGTGTTGGTCAAACCTAAACATTAATGATACCACAATTAGGCGGGAAAAGCAAATTTTCTTTAGCAACACCGCAGGGTCATTTAGTTTTAAATAAATTATGGGATTTTCTAATTTTTTCAATCTTCTTTTTTAAGTCCGGTGCCCCTTCCCAGTAACGGGTGGGACCCCGGTTCCAAACCGAACCTACCGGGCGTGGAAGTCTAAAACCTAATAACTGAAACTAATAGCTAACTGCCGATTACTGACTGCTGACTGCTATGAGAAAATAAGCATGACTTTTTTTGCGGAATCTGTTATACTACCTAAGAAGTTCCAATCGCACTCGCAAATATAGGAGAAACGATTTCATTCGATGACCCCCTTGCACCCAAAACCGAAAATATGAAAGTTGCTTATATTACCGCAGGTGCTGCTGGCATGTACTGCGGAACTTGTATCCACGACAATATGGTAGCCACTGTTTTGAAGAAGCAGGGGCATAACGTTTCGCTCATTCCTACCTATACCCCTACCCGTACAGATGAGGCAAATGTTAGCATGAACCGCGTCTTTTTTGGGGGCGTTAACGTTTATCTGCAGCAGAAACTCTCTCTTTTTAGGCACACCCCGTGGACGTTTGACAAACTCCTCGACAGCCCAGCACTGTTAAACGGATTGGCACGGTTCAGCGGCTCAACAGACGCTCGCGACCTTGGACAACTCACAGTATCTATGCTCCATGCCGAGCAAGGGTATCAAAAGAAGGAATTAGCGAAGTTAGTCAAATGGCTCGCCGAGGAGAATAAACCCGATATCGTCTACCTCACCAATTCCATGCTCGTAGGTTTCACGCGAGAAATCAAGAAGGCCTTGGATGTGCCGGTTATCTGTGCCTTGCAAGGCGAAGATATTTTTCTGCAAGATCTCATCGAACCGTATAAGACAGAAGCGTTAGCCCTCCTCCAAGAACGGGCGAAAGATCCGGACGGTTTCGTGGCACCTTGTGCCTACTATGCCCGATTTATGGCAGACGTATATCTTGACGTGCCTGTTGATCAGATTGACGTAGTCCCGCTCGGATTAAACCTGGACGGCCACGGTTTACGTGTCGAAAAACCGGACCCGCCACCCTTCATTATCGGTTATTTAGCACGCATCTGTCCAGAAAAAGGTCTCCACATCTTAGTGGATGCTTTTCACAAAGTGGCGGAAGCGTTCGGTGCCAATAACGTTCAACTGCATGTAGCAGGGTACCTCGGGAAAAAAGATGAACCGTATCTCGAGGAGCTCGTGAATCAGATTCAGGCATCTGGTTTGGCAGACAGTTTTGTACATCACGGAGAAGTAACGCGTACGGAAAAAATTGATTTTCTCAACCGTCTACATGTCTTCTCTGTTCCGACTGTTTACCGTGAATCCAAAGGATTATCGATTATAGAATCGCTCGCTAACGGTGTCCCGGTCGTCCAACCTGAGCACGGTACATTTCCAGAAATGATCGGCGCAACTGAGGGCGGAATCCTCGTGGCACCTGAATCTGCGGAGTCGGTGGCAGCAGGTATCATAGAACTCCTTAACGATACTGAGCAGCGCGAACGCCTCGGCGCAACGGGGAAAATGAACGTCCATGAGAAGTTTAACGATGCAACCGTAGCAGAGCAACTCTTGAAAGTGTTTGAAAAGTATATCTAATGTAGTTATCAGTGACCAGTTTTCAGAAAAGAGGGTTTGCGATTATAGTAAAGTCCGAAAATAAATTGACATTTACCAATAATAGTTGTCCCTCGCCACATCTCCAGATTCCCCCTGATAAGGGGGTTAGGGGGGTTGTACGAATTAAGATGTCCAATTAATTGTGGGTTTTACTATAAGACAAAGGTTTCCCCTCTTCGCTGGTCACTGGTTACTGGCCACTGGTTACTGATACACTGACAACTAATTCCAAGGAAATACATTATGTCTAAAACATGGCTGATTTTTGTTTTCATGACCGTCTCATCGTGGGGGCTTTACGGGGTATTTCTGCATCAAGGGCAGGTCGCGATGGCGGATCCCGTGCATGGACGCTACAAAGCATTTTTGTTTGTCGGACTTGCCTATCTTCTCGCAGCAGTCATCGGTTCCGCGTTGATGCTCGTCATTAATGGATCCAACTGGCAATTTACAGGAAGCGGCGTCTCTTGGTCGTTTATTGCTGGACTTGTCGGTGCTATTGGCGCATTTGGCGTTCTACTCGCCTTTGGCGCAGGCGGTAGACCCGCCGTCGTGATGTCCATCGTTTTTGCAGGCGCGCCAATTGTGAACGCTATCGTTGCGACCCTCTCGCATCCACCTGCCGGCGGTTGGGGCGCAGTGCGATGGCAGTTTGTTGCAGGTATCCTGCTCGCCGCGTTGGGTGGCTGTTTAGTGATGCTGTATAGACCGACTACGTAGCCTCTCGAAAAAAATGATCGTAAATCCGTTTTTTCGCTGGCGGGGTTTCTGACCCCGCCAATTATCGCGAGGTGGCTAAATACACGCTATCCTTTCCTGACTCCACTCGCTCAATTATTTTCCCACAAAACGCATTTTTCACTATCCTTTTTACGTGACATGTCTCTAATAAGCAAGAAGAGGAGAATTGTCATGCATTCCGAAGAATTGATTGACGCGAGTGATGCTGAGTTAGTCGTTATCGCACTTGCGGGTAATACACAAGCCTTTGATGTGTTAGTCAACCGCTACCGACGCGCGATGTTGACGGTCGCGCAACAAATTGTCCGAAACGCTGCGGACGCAGAAGATGTCGTACAGGACGCGTTTTTACGGGCTTTTGAAGCACTACCCCAACTGACTGATCTGAATCGGTTTGGGGCATGGCTCCATTCTATCACTCGGAACCGTGCCTTGCGTTATTACAAAAATGCCAGTCGCTATCAGCCCCAAGAGGATATGGAGCCCTATTTGAACACGGTATCGGATACATCGGCGACGGATCCCGCTCAGATTGTGGAAAGCGAATTAACACAGCAGGGCATTAGAGACGCTATTCAAAGTCTTCCGGCTGACTATCAGGCGGTTATTGAACTCTATTATTGGGCAGAGATGCCTCAACAACGGATGGCTGAATTCCTATCTCTGCCACTGACGACTGTAAAGTGGCGGCTCCGCAAGGCGAAGGAATTGCTGAAAACAATCTTAGAAAAGCGCGGCTATGGCGAAGATGTATGACAATCCTTATAGAACTTGTTTATGAATCATAGAGAGGTGGAAACGATGGAACAACAAGCACAAGAACGACAACAGGAGCTCAGCGGTCTTTTCCACATGTTGGATCACACCGCAAAGATCGCAGAGGACGCATCGTTAACAGGTGCCTTTAGTGGCGGCGAGACACGATGCATCACGCAATTCAACAACACGCTTGCGCGCTTGAGAGCACTCAACGCCGTACCTGACGGGCTTTTCGAGGAACTTCACGCTGAAGCGTCTTTTGGCCAGATCGGGATTGCCTGCCATCAACTCGCCGCTTATCTCAATGAAGGGTTAGATGCGACCACGGATTCCAAAGGATGGTTCGCCAGCTTTTTCGGCGAACGCTTCATGGAGAATCTGAAAGAAGAGGCAACAGATAAACCGCTTGGAGATATGATCCGAAAAGCTGTTCCAGATTTCTTGACCGAGACAACGTTAGAAGACATCGCCGAAACTTTTCCTGTTGCAGCAGGCGGAAAATTAACGATCGATGCCGACTGTGGTGGAATTGATGTGCAAAGCACAGACGATGACACCCTCTCGATCCGCGTTCAACGTGCCGCACAGATAAAAGCGAATCGGCGGGCAGCGGAAATTCTCAAGAATCTTGATGTTCAGATCATACACGAGGCCTCCGATGTTAAAATTGAGGCGAAGTTCATAGGCAGCGCGAAACGCTGGCAGAAGCGGAAAAACGATCTTGATGTTCAGTTTGATATCCTCGTGCCACGGCACTATCACCTCGATTTGAAAACCGCATGTGACGACATTTCCGTCGTGAATGTTACAGGAGACGTGAACGTAGAGACATTCCGCGGGGGGCTCCGTCTTCAAGAGATTACCGGACGTATCGACGGCATCACCTCTTTGGGGAACATTGATCTCAAGGCGTTTCATGGAGATGCAGTACTTCAAACGACCGGTGGGAATATTGGGATCGCGGACGGGACCGGCGATGTCAAAACCAAAACATCAGCAGGGAACCTCCAAGTGACTCACGTCATAGGCGCGGTCAATGGACGCACCTCCGGTGGTAATATTATCCTACGCGGCTGTAAAGGCGGGGCAGACCTGAAAAACGCTGGTGGGAGTATAGAGGTCGAAAACGACGGGCCCGTCCTTGCGAAAAACGCTGGCGGTTCTATCCGTTGTCACCTACAAGAGGGGTCTGCAAATCAGAGTTTATTGCTGGATTTGGAAACAACGGGTGGCAGTGTTAATGTCTCACTCGTCCCAGATATCGCTGCGACTGTTGAGGCTAAAGTACTTGGTGGCTCAGTAACGACCGAATTTCCGGTAACCGTGGAAGCATCGGGTACTGTAAAACCTGATCAGTTGCAGGGGTCTATTAATGGTGGCGGTCCGCTGCTAAAACTCCGTTCTGTCGGTGGAAATATCATCCTAAGAAAGGTAGAAGAAGAAGATCAACCGGAAGAGGTGTAACGTGTTAAAAAGCAGGCGAAGCGAGTTGACATTAACCGGCGTGTTTGTGTGGTACATCCTGAGCGTAGGTGTTTTTATGATACTTCTGCTCCCGTTTGTTGTGCCACAACACCAGTTAACGCAATTTATTCCTGAATGCGTTTGGCAATCACAATTTCACAAACCGTGCGCTTTTTGTGGCATGAGTACCGCGTTCTATGCTATCTCGCACGGCGATTTTGTCGAAGCCCATCGCTTGAATCCGCTTAGCATCTACATCTACTTCACCTTTCTGCTAAATACACTCTGCGCAGTGATTACTTTAAAACGAAACATACGTCTTGTTAAAAATATAGGGACAATGCTTCATAGCGATAATGTATTGTCATAGTTTGGAGAATCATCATGGGTTTACTATCAATCTTGAGTTTAGTTTGGGGCGTATTAGCGATTCTTGGCATGGCGGTCGGCATCATTCCATGCCTTGGCTCCCTTAATTACCTTAACATTCCGTTCGCAGTTTTCGGCTTGATTTTCAGCATTGTAGTTACCGTTTTATCATCAAAAAAGGAACTCGCTGTTGCGGGGAGTCTCCTTTGTGGCGTAGCCATTTTCATAGGTGCCATCCGACTCGTCATAGGTTTCGGCATCTTTTAAATTGCCGATTGGCTTCAGGTGAGATTTCAAGCCTCCTCTAATCTCTAATTGTTATGTAGCACAAACTTCCAGTTTGTGTCATAAGGCGCAAACTGGAAGTTTACGCTACAAAATAATTAAACTTCATTTAACCGCGCCGAAATCTCTCGGAGTGCTTCACTATTTCTCACCTTCGTTTGAGTTTTCCCCACGTCACTGCCAGCTTACCAACGGCTTCAACAGCTAATGATTCACTTTCCATCACGGCTGCAATTTCGTCTGCGTCCAGCACACGATCATAAAGGCGTACTTCATCAATCATACCTTTGAAAAGGTAGGTATGCGTAGGACGTTCATTCCCGCCTGCACCTATGAGGAATTCCTCGCTCGGATTAACATCAATATCAAAGTTCTCTTCTCCTATAAATTCACCGTTTACGTAGAACTTATGGTTCCCATCGGCATAAGTGCCAGCAAGGTGATCCCATTCACCGAGGTTCACAGCGGGTCCCCGAACAGGTTTCCAATGATTCGCTCCGGCACCAATCCAAAACTCCCACGTATTGCCGGGTTCAGCATAGAAGATAAACCCGCGTTGCGGAAAATCAGCACGAGACGAGACAACAGCGCGATGGTTTGCGCTCCCCGGTTCCACGTTTGCCCATGCACATATCGTAAAGACTTCTTGATTAAGATCCTCATGATACGGAACGTTCACTTCATCGCCGTCTTGATCAAATTCAAGTGCGCTGCCGAAGTAGCCATCATCCGTCCATTTTGGGTCTCCCATCAGTTTGCCATCATGTCCGTTGCCACTTGAGTCGGTTGCGGTATCGCCACCATTTTCATTGAATGCCCAATACGCGACGATTCCATCACTAACATTTTGGGATAGCACAGGTCGCGCGGTGAGTAATAGTAAGGCAAATATAACAGTTACAACTTTCATTTTTGGCCTCCTATTATAGTGAAACCCATAAATAAATGGACATCTTTGTAGCATAAACTGTTAGTTTGTGCCAGTCTGAATGCCTGTTATAGGGATTCAGACTGTTTGAGAGTGCCCAACTAACTATAGGTTTTAGGTTTTAGTATAAAAGACTTAACCCGTTAAGAGTGGGTAGGCAGACACGCAGTAGAGAAACTACGTTTGACATATCTGCCGACTGGTATGCAAAAAGTATAACATCTTTAATATGAGATGTCAAAAAAAAGCTAAAGGAGGACTGAATGGCTCTGGTGAGAGCCTTAAACCTGTTGACTTGTTCCCCAGTTGATGCTATAATTTTCCTAACATCACAAGGAACCGAAAGGAACATCGGTCAATAACCCCCGACTGAAGTTGGGGCTTGTGCGAAGCGTATACCAAACGTTCACTCCACAAGGTAAACCGTTGACTACAGTAAAATATCGCAGTATCTCAGCGTGGTAGTTCAAACGACGTTTCGGATGCTCCCCAAGTCTGATTCTTCTTGGATACTGTGATCTGGAAGGGGCAACATATACCCCGTAAGGGAGAAGACAAACTTATGTTTGTGCCTGTTAAAACCAAAGACGGACAACACCTCATGCCTACGCACGCCGCACGCGCCAGAAAACTCGTCAAGCGTGGCGAAGCAACGCCTTACTTCAATAATGGCATATATTGTATCCGTCTGAACAAAGAACCCTCTGATAGGGATACACAAGAGATTGCTGTTGGGGTTGACCCCGGTAGCAAGAAAGAGGGCTTTACCGTCAAATCGGCAGCACACACCTACTTCAATGTGCAAGCAGACGCACATAATCAAGTCGGCAAGAAAGTCGCAAAGCGTCGCGAGTTGCGTAGAAGTAGACGTTCACGGAAATGTCCGAACCGCAAGCAGAGAACCAACCGTCTCGCGAACAAAGTGCGTATCCCTGCTGGCACCCGCGCCCGCTGGGACTGGAAACTTCGCATCCTTGATTGGTTCTCAAAGCTGTTCCCTGTGACACATGTTTGTGTTGAGGACATCAAAGCAAGAACCATAGCAGATGCCAAGAAGTGGAATACCTCTTTTAGTCCACTTGAAGTTGGCAAACAGTGGTTCTATAGTGAAGTTTGTAAGAAATGGGAGTTGCTAACACTTCAAGGCTACGAAACGAAAGAGATTCGTGATAAACTCGGACTCAAGAAATCATCGAAGAAGTCATCTGAAGGCTTTGAAGCACATTGTGTCGATAGTTGGTGCTTGGCACATTATACTGTCGGTGGCGATAGCAGTGTAGACAACACAGAAGTAATGTGTATATCACCGATCCCTATAGCGAGACGTAATCTGCATAGAGAACAATACAAAAAGGGGGGCATTCGTTCAAGATATGGGGGCACTGTGCTGTGTGAGGGTTTGGTCAAGAACACCCTTGTTAAGCATATCACATACGGCTTAACAAGGTTAGCAGGGATCAACGCGAAAGGTTTGTTTGCTCTCTACAGCTTGGATGGAAAACGACTCACAACAAGTGCGAAACGTATGGACTTCAAAGTCCTAAGAAAATTAAACTTTAATTATAGGATCGGGCATGCCTCCCCCAGCTAAAGCAAGGGGTATCCTGCCCGAATATTTTGATGAATTGTCTTGATTATGGACTCTCTTTTATTAACACCGTTGGCAACGGGAATGCTCCGCGCTTTTGGGTCGAATCGCGATGCCGCATCATAGATAACACAGATGGAAGTTTCAACGATTATTACCAATGTGGTTCGTGTAAGAGTGAACACACCTTTGCGGAGAAAAATCTCTTCATAAATCCAAACTATGACTTTCTCCCTGTTTTTGGCAAAGCACATATAGCCGTATTTAGGAGGCATGCTTACTGTAACGATAACTACGTTGAGTATAGACCGGCACAGGACTATTGGGGAGGTCCCTTGTTTGATGTTCAAGAGGCATCGCCGGTCCAGGTCCTTGATAGCAACGCAGCCATTCTTGAGGCGACCCAAAAACGTCTACCCATCGTAACGCACACAGAAATATGGGATACCCATACAGATCAGCGGGCGATTATCGAGTATCCGGTTAAAACAATGAACATAGATGAAAACGCGGGCATCTACCAAGTTGATACAGGGATTGTGCTATTTCCAGATCTGTCAAAGCGATATGATCGGCAGATTGAGATGTTCAGCCTCGCCTACGTTGCTTTCAACGCACCGCACTTCGCTGACTTCGTTATCGAACGCCCCACCACCATCGTTGAAAACGGCGCAGAAGTTACCCAAGTTTACCACTATTCCGAAATTCGGAGTCTAAAAGCAAAGAATACCGTGTTCTGCATTGGTGAACTCTAAATGCAGTTAGGTTAGCACCTGCACTGCAAACAAATTTCCTTGCAAAAATTTTTCTGTTTGCTTATAATGCTTGGTAAAGCACCGAACCGTATGTCAGATTTTAACCGGTGCTCATAACAACTCGCATGATCTCTTATACGGAGGAAAGCAAACATGAAAAGTGTTCACATAAGTCTCGTTTTAGCACTGATACTTGCACTTGCATTTGTTAGTGCGCCGAAAGCTGATAACCACCAATCCCAATCCTTGACTATTGTCTGGGCAGAATGGGATCCGGCTAATTATTTACAGGAACTCTCCAAAGATTTTACCGCTGAAACCGGGATTGCTGTTGATGTCATCCAAATCCCGTGGCCGAATTTCCAAGATAAGGTCTTCACGGCTTTTGTCGGGAAGAGTGACCTTTACGACATCGTCATTGGTGATAGCCAGTGGCTCGGCAGGAACTCTCAAGGCAAAAACTACATCAATCTAACCGACTGGATTAATGAAAATATTGATGTAGATGCTATCTACGGTCCCGCGATGACAGCGTTTGCTGAATATCCGAAAGGCAGTGGCACGTATTGGGCATTGCCCGCAGAGGTGGACGCTGCTGGATACGTCTATCGGAAAGACCTGTTTGAAGACCCGAAGGAGATGGCTGCTTTTGAGAAGAAGTACGGTTACGCACTCGCTCCACCGAAAACCTACGATCAACTCCGCGATATCGCCGAATTTTTTACGCGTCCGGACGATGATCTCTACGGTATCGCAACGTGGTATAGCAAGGAATACGACGGTATTACGATGGGTTTTCAACAGGTGATGTGGAGCTTCGGTGGTACTTATGGTGATGCCGAGACCCATAAGGTCGCTGGGCACCTTAACTCCGAAGATGCTACGAAGGCACTGGACTTTTACACCGGCTTGCTCCAGTTCTCTCCGCCAGATGCGCCCAACTACTATTGGGCAGAGACGCTGCAGGCTTACAACTCTGGTAAGGTCGCGATGGCAATGAATTATTTCGCTTTTTTTCCTGGGGTGATTAATCCAGAAGTGAATAAGATATCTCATGATAAGAGCGGATTCTTTATCGCTCCCGCCGGCCCGAAAGGACACTACATTAGTATCGGTGGCCAAGGCATGTCAATCTCTTCCTATTCTAAAAACAAGGATCTTGCCAAACAGTACATGAAGTGGTTTATGCAGAAACCGGTACAAGAAAAATGGGCGGCACTCGGTGGTTTCACACCGCATAAAGAGGTGTTGCAGTCGGATACCTTCAAAAAAGCGACCCCCTTTAACGAAGCCTTCGCCGCGAGTTTCCCATACCTTCGCGATTTCTGGGCAGTGCCGGAATATGCGGAACTCTTAGAGGCTTGCCAGACAAATTGGAGTCAAGCCATCTCCAAAATCAAGTCTTCCAAGGAAGCCCTCGACGCTATCGCGCAAAAACACGAAGAAATCTTCGAGGACGCGGGCTACTACGACGAGTAAAAAAGGTGGTCGGCAGTCGGCACTCGGGGCGTTCGCTCCACTCGCTTTCGGCAGTCGGTACCTGGGAATTGTGTTTATTTTCCTTGCCATAAAGTTCCCTTACTGACAGCCGATAGCCGACAGCCGATAGCCAAAAAGATATGCGAACCAACCCCCCGTTTAAAGCGTCGCGTGGGATGAGCGACTACCAATTAAAGATGACATTTATCATGCCGACCATGATTTTGCTCATCTTAATGAACATCTTTCCGCTGCTCTGGTCGCTGTACCTGAGTTTCCATCGCTACAAAGCCTCAATGCCCGCAGCCGCAAAATTCATCGGCGTTCGTAATTACACACGCCTCCTTGAAGATCCAGAAATCTGGGGTTATTTTCAAACCACTGCCTACTTCGTAGTGTTAGCCGTCGCGGCGCAATTCTTTATTGGATTCGGGTTAGCTTTGCTCCTGAATCGCGAGTTCCGGTCTAAAGGCTTCATTACAACACTCCTCCTGCTGCCGATGATGCTATCGCCTGTGGTCGTCGGACTCTTCTGGCGGTTTATTCTTTACTCAGATAATTCTGGATTGCTCAACTTTTTCCTCAGCCCGGTTCTGAAATCACCGATCGGTTGGACGACCCATCCAAAAGTGGCGATGTTGGCTGTTGTGATTGTGGATACCTGGATGTGGTCGCCCTTCATGATGCTGATCGCTTTGGCGGGATTAAGTGCTGTCCCGAAATATCTCTATGAAGCCGCTGATGTTGATAGAGCCTCCGCTTGGTTCAAGTTTCGATGGATTACGCTGCCACTGGTATCCCCGCTTCTACTCATTGCGCTCCTATTCCGAACGATGGATGCCTTCAAAATGTTCGACATCGTCTATGTCCTAACCCGTGAGGGGGGACCCGGCACCGCTACAGAGACTGTATCCATGAACCTTTATAAACTCGCCTTTCGGAACTATAACACCGGCAAAGCGTGCGCGATGGCATATATTTTACTCATCATTATCGTTGCCCTGAGTAATATCTACGTGAAATACCTCAACCGCGTTAAAGGAGAGGCATAAGAAAAAATGCGGAATCGGAAAAATTTTGTGCACTACCTCATCATTGCATGCATTGCCGTTGCTGTGATTGTCTACATCACCCCGATTTACTGGATTTTGGCTACCTCCCTAAAAGGTTTCGCAGATATTACCACGAAACTTCCGAAGTTCGTTTTTAAGGTCTCGCTGGAAAACTATCAGAAGTTGATGCCTTCAGAAGGGGTACCGGGTGTAACATATCTCTTTCTGGCGGAGGTATTTATAGGGCTGCTACTGTTCGGCGTTTTCTCTCTGTTTAAAGTGAAGTTATTGAAATCGGAACCGAAAACACACTCGGAAAAAAAGCAGTTCAGCATTTTGTCTCTGCTTAAAGTGAAGTTACCCCAACATCTCGGCTTGATCTGGAATAGTATTTTCGTTTTAACCTGCCTCTATAGCTTCATAAGTCTACCGCCATTGCAGAGTCGTCTCCAAACGGATGCTCGATTCAATTTTCTGCTACTGATCGTCTGCACAATTCTCGCCTATCTTTTGATGGTCCCTTTAAAGAAAACGGGCGGCATCGTTGGACAAACCGAGAAAAAACTGCGACTGACGCTTGTTTTACCGAGCGTTTTTGGAACGATCGCTATTTGTGCGGCATTGGCAAACGGCGGATCCAAGTATTTCTACCAACTGCTTAATAGCATTATCATTGGTGGTGGTAGCACAATTCTCGCTGTAGGGCTTGGCACGCTTGCAGCTTATGCCTTTTCCCGATTCGACGTGGCGGGTAAGGACGACCTCCTCTTTTTTATTCTCAGTACGCGGATGTTACCACCTGTCGTGGTTGTCATTCCAATCTATCTAATGTATAGCGCGCTTGGGCTACGCGATACACACTTTGGGTTGATTCTGCTCTATACGACCTTTAACGTTTCGTTTGCGGTGTGGCTCATGAAAGGGTTCATTGATGAAATTCCGAAGGAGTATGAAGATGCTGCGCTTGTTGACGGCTACTCACGGTTCCAAACCTTTATGAAGGTGATCTTACCGCAGTCTGTCACGGGTATCGCCGCGACTGCGGTATTCTGTCTCATTACAGCGTGGAACGAGTTCGCCTTTGCCTTAGTGCTCACAGAGGTCGGCGGCAAAGCGGTGACCGCGCCGCCCTCAATTACAAGTGCGACGGGTTCTGCTGGAATGGATTGGGGGAAAATCGCTGCATCAACATTTGTTTTTCTGCTCCCTGTCGCTGTTTTTACTTTCCTCATGCGCGGACACTTGCTCAGGGGTGTCACATTTGGCGCAGTTAAGAAATAGTTGTCAGTTATCAGTCAGGGTCATTTAGTTTTAAAAATTCACTTTATATGTGCGTATATTTCCTCTGTAGGAGCGAGCTGTGCTCGCGATATTTGAAAAAAAACGTCAACATCTGTAAACGAAAATCGAAATCAAAACCGAAAACTAAATAGTCCTGAGTTATCAGTATTTTGTTATTGACATGCCAGAACAAATATGATTAACTATCTCTAAAAGGAGGCACCCATGAAAACGATTCTTGTGCTCTTCATATTGTGCTGTGCAGTCGTGTTGCCCGCTGTGGGTGAGTTAACTGTTGAAGATATCAAGGAAATTGATGTAAAGATTCGAGCGTCCGAAGATCGGATAAAAGAGTATATCAACATAAAAAATGAGAGTGTTGATAAAAGGCTTTCACTCGTTACAACTCTCATAGTTGGACTGATAGCACTTATTGTTCCCGCTGTCGTTATTCCACAAGCGATCTTGACTTTGCGCGAGAGTGGTAACCGCGAGCGAGACCGAAAAATAGAGGAACTCACAAAAGAAATAGAAACGCTGAAGCAACAGATCGTAAATCTCTGACAAACACAGTGTTCGGAAAACAGATAAGTCATGCCGAAGTTTCATTATAATCGAATTGAAAAAAGAGTAAACGGAGGTTCCTCAGATGAGCAGACCAGCACTGCAACTCACCGATGAAGAGATGCGGGATTTTATTGTTAATGGCTACATCAAGGTAAAGACCGATTTCCCGCCGAGTTTTCATGAAAACGTTTACGAACAACTCGAGGCAATGTTTGAACATACGGGTAATTTAGGTAACAATGTCCTGCCGCTCATCCCAGAAATTCAGGAGATTTTTGACCATCCTATCGTCCACGGTGCGATGCAGGGCGTACTCGGCTCGGACTATGTTATGCATTCACACCGGTATTGCCACTACAATCCTGAAGGCAGCGATGGACAGGGTTTCCATAAAGATACCTATGAAGGCGATGAGCAGATTCGTCGGCATCGGTGCCGTTGGACGATGGGGTTCTATTACCCGCAAGATGTCACAGAAGATATGGGACCGACGGCTGTCCTGCCGGGTTCCCAGTATTACGAGACGGGTGAAAGCGCACACGAGCAGCCGGATCTTTCGCTCTGTGGTGAGGCAGGCACGGTGACAATCGTCCACTACGACCTATGGCACCGCGCAACCCCGAATCGGAGCGACAAGAAACGCTACATGGTGAAATTCCTCTTTTCCCGACTCGGTGAACCACAAGCCCCTTCGTGGAAGAGCGATACCGCTGATTGGCACAATGGCGAAAAACCTGAGCATCCGGAAATGTGGGAAGCGTTGTGGGACTGGTATTACGGGAAACACAACGGAACTGCCAACGGTATTTCGCACACTGAGGTGGATACCCTCATCGAAACTTTAGACAGCGATAATGAGAGAGAGAGGCTAAATGCCGCATATCGCTTGGGACGGATTGGTGCCGCTGCCGTACCTACCTTGAAACAGGCGTTACACGGCACATCCGATGCTATCCGCAACTATGCAGGATATGCGTTGAGCCTCACCGGTGCGCCCGCTGTTCCAACCCTCATTGATGCATTGCAAGCGACAGATGATTCGGTGCGGGCAACCGCTGCGTATACCTTGGCGGATATGGGAAAAACCGCGCAAGAAGCGATACCTGCCTTAACTCGCGCTGCACAAGATGCTTCCGAATGGGTTCGCCGACACGCTACAGAAGGATTGGGATTAATCGGGCAACAGGTTTCCGACGAGATGGATTTGTCTGAGACCGTAGATGTTTTAACAAACGGATTGCAGGACGACTATTACTGGATTCGCGATAATGCTGCCCGTGCCTTAGCGAAATTAGGCACACGCGCTGAACAAGCAATTCCTATGCTTGTCGCGCAGTTAGAAGATGAGAACCGATACGTCCGTTTCCATGCAGCGTTGGCGTTAAAGCAGATTAAGACACCGGAGGCACAGGACGCAGTCTTTAATCACCTGTTTACTTCGCGCTGGTGTGAGTTAACGACACGCGGAACGCCCTATTAGAGCGCATGCCTTAAATGCCTTAATAGAATTTGACTGCCTACTGCATGAAACAGAGGAGGACACTCCAAATGAACAGGCCAACACTGCAGCTCACTGATGAAGAGATGCGGGATTTCATCATTAACGGCTATGTCAAGGTCCAGACCGATTTCCCGTCGAGTTTTCATGAAAATATTTGCCAGCAATTGGACGCGATGTTTGAGGAGACTGGGAACTTGGGGAACAATCTCCTACCAGTTATCCCTGAAATTCAGGAAATTTTTGACCATCCGGTTGTTCACGGTGCAATGCAAGGCGTGCTTGGCGCAGACTACGTCATGCATCCACACCGATACTGCCATTTTAATCAACAGGGCAGCGAAGGTCAGAATTTCCATAAAGATAGCTACGCAGGCGACGAACAGATCCGTCGGCACCGCTGCCGTTGGACGATGGCATTCTATTATCCGCAGGATGTCACGGAAGATATGGGACCGACGGCTGTCCTACCGGGTTCCCAGTATTATGAGACGGGTGAAAGTGCGCATGAACAGCCAGAAATGGCACTCTGTGGCGAAGCAGGCACGGTGACGATTGTCCACTACGACCTATGGCACCGAGCGATGCCGAATCGGAGCGACAAAAAGCGGTATATGTTGAAGTTTCTCTTTATCCGACTCGATGAACCGCAAGCACCTTTATGGCAAAGTAACACTGCCGACTGGCGGAAGTTCGGTGATGATAAAGCATCCGAGCATCCAGAACTGTGGGAATCGGTATGGGACTGGTACTACGGGAAACAGAACGGTACTGCCAACGGTGTTCCGCATACTGAAGTGGATACCCTCATCGAAACCTTGGATAGCGATAATGAGAAAGAGAGACTAAATGCCGCTTACCGGTTGGGGCGGGTCGGTGCCGATGCCGCGCCTGTTTTGAAGCAGATGTTACATAGTGAGTCTAATACCCTCCGCGAGTATGCTGGATACGCTTTAAGCCTCACTGGCGCGCCTGCTGTTCCGACGCTTATTGATGCCTTGCAAGCGACAGACGATTCAGTGCGAGCAAGCGCAGCGTTCGCCTTGGCGGATATGGGAAAAGCCGCGCAAGAAGCACTGCCTGCGTTGATACGTGCCGCACAAGACCCCTCCGAATCGGTCCGGCGACACGCAACAGAGGGGTTGGGACTCATCGGACAGTTGGTGTCCGAGGATATGCATGTGTCCGAGACTGTGCAGGTCTTGGCAACCGGGTTAAGCGATGACTATCTTCCTGTTCGCGATAACGCTGCCCGTGCCTTGGCGAAATTTGGAACGCTTGCTGAACCGGCGATGCCCGCGCTTGTCGCGCAGTTAGAAGATGAAGACCGATATGTCCGTTTCCATGCTGCATTGGCGTTAAAGCAGATTCAAACGCCAGAGGCGCAGGATGCGCTTTTCAACCATCTATTTACTTCGCGCTGGTGTGCGCTAACAACGCGCGGAACACCCTTTTAGCAGATCCGGTTTCCTCAGGCCCGGTAGGTGCGGTTTTGCGGTGTACCATAGGTGTCAATTTTAGAAAAAACAACCGTCTCAGATCCAGACCTGGTAGGTTCGGTTTTGCGGCGTACACGCCCCGGGGAATGCCCATAGGGAACCTTCATACCGTTGATTCATGCGATCTGCATTCCCAACCGAACCGGATTTTAAGAGAACCGTTGCATCGTCCGCGATTGCCCTTTAGTCCCGTAGGGACGATATCTGTGTAGAAACGCGTTTGCTCCAATGCTTTAGCCCCGTAGGGCGGCATTTGTAGGGACGTTCCTACAAAATACCGTGAAAAATCGCTAAATTGACACCTATGGTGCGGTTTTGCGGTGTACCATAAGTGTTAATTTAGCATAATATGTCATCCAAATTGCGACTCACAAATTTTCAACGGTCCAATAAGGTGCTTCACAGGCTCTTGCCACCCCGTAGGGGTGATGAACCTGCCAACCTTCAAATGTAGACTTTACTAACCGCGTTTGACCCATCTATCTTTTCTCTCTCAGGTGTTCACCCGGTACCTTCCACAGAAGAATCGTGCTATCGTTACTTCCGCTGGCAAGTGTCCTTCCATCTGGACTAAACGCTACGCAATTGACAACACCGGTATGCCCTGTTCGGATAGTTGTGTGCTTGCCAGTGGTTATGTCCGATATGTAAACCTCCATCCAACTCCCACTCGCAATTGTTTGTCCATCCGGACTAAATGCGATGGTGTAGATCCACTTCGGATGCTCTGGAAAGGTTAGTAAGCGTTCGCCAGTGGTAACATTCCATAATCGGATTTTTTCGTCGCCACCGGCACTCGCGAGCACCGACCTATTTGGCGAAAAAGCGACGGAGGTCACTGAATGCGCATGTCCTATAAGGCGTGTTGCAACCTTGCCTGGGCGTGTATCCCATAACCGAATCACATTTTCATCCGTTGCGACAGCGAGCGTATACCCGTCTGGACTGAGTGAAATACTCGGTTTTTTCGTAAGACTCTCAGTAAAAGTTCGTAGAAGTTTTCCAGTGCGTACATCCCAGAGACGGATTGTCTTATCCCGACTACTGCTCACAAGTGTACTACCATCCGAAAAATAATCAAGAGAAGATACTCCGTCCTTATGTCCCGTGAGCGTTTTCAGGAGTTCACCTGTCTGGACATCCCACAAGCGGATTTCGCTATCTCCTGTAGCAAGCGTTTCCCCATCTGGCGAATACGCCACAGCACCGATGTAGTCTGATCCTGTGAGCGTTTTCAAGAGTTCGCCTGTCTGGATATGCCACAAACGAATCTTACCCTTTGCACTGCCTGCAGCAAGCGTTTTGCCATCCGGCGAATACGTCACAGAGCTAATGTAGGTTGTATGTCCGGTGATGGTTTTCAGGAGTTCGCCGGTGTCTGCGTTCCAGAAACGAATCGTTCTGTCATGACTCCCGCTGGCAAGCGTTTTGCCATCTGGTGAGTATTTTACAGATCGGACGTAAGCCGTATGTCCAATAAGCGTTCTCAGATGTTTACCGGTATGTGGATCCCAAAGCCGGATTGTGTTGTCTAAACCCGCACTAGCAAGCGTTGCGCCATCTATTGAATACGCGAGAGAAAAAACGATCCCTGTATGCCCAACGAGCGTTTTTAGGAGTTGTCCAGTCCGGACATCCCAAAACCGAATTTTGCCATCCTGTCCACCACTGGCAAGTGTCAAACTATCAGCGGAATAGACGATGCTATAAATATCTTCCGGATGCTCAGTAATAGTTTGGCGTAAGGCACCAGTTTGTATATCCCACAAGCGAATCGTATTATCATTTCTGGCACCGACACTCGCAAGCATCTTTCCATTGGGTGAATATGCTAACGACTTGATGTTGCCAGTATGTCCTGCGAAGGTTCGCAGCACTTTGCCTGTGTGTGTATCCCACAACTTAATTGTGGTATCACTGCTCCCACTCGCGAGGGTTTCGCCAGTTGGACTGAATGCTACTGAATAAACACCGCGTGTGTGTCCCGCGAGAATACCTTTCTGATGCCTCGTGTCTGGATCCAACAGGCATATGTTTTTGTCCTTCGCAACAGCAAGTGTTTTTCCATCAGGACTGAACGCCAGCGCATTGACATCCCATGTATCCCCTGCAAGCAGGTCAATTTCTTCTCCAGTGTGTGCGTCATAGATCCAGATACCAATGGAACTCTTGACAGCGAGTCGGGTGCCATCTGGAAAATATGTCAATTCTCCCACACTGCCTTTCCCAAATCGGGCTATAGCCCCGTCAGGCAGTCCCCATCGAGTATAATCTTCGGCAAAGCTATTTGATAGCGACAGCAGTGAAAAGAGGCTTATCAGAATTGTAAGCAGACTTAGATTTATCACGGTCAATTCTCCTTGCAAGTTATCTCATGAATGGACTGTAGGATCTTTTGCACGGAGATCGCATCCGACAAAATAATATTCAGGAGATAACTTATAGAAAGTCACGATAGCGTGACAAATTTCTTGTAATTACGTTTCTGTCGGTTTTTGTTGGGAATTCAGTAGGGAACCGGTTTCGTAGGCATTTAGAGGTTGGGCGAACACTGTTAAGAACTAAAAATCTGTAGGAAACAGGCTTTGAAATGTTCGCTTAGATGCTTACAAATCCAGTGAGGCGTTGCCTTTGTAGGCATTTTACATTGAGCGGGACACTTGAAAAACAGTGTGTAGGGTTTTCAAGCGATAGTTAGCACGAAACTTTAGGGAATTTCGTGTTCGCAATGTATATGGTAACATATTTAGCCTGAAAATTCAAATTTACTTTATCTGAGGGTGTGTCAATATTTTGTCAGAAGCCGAGTTGAATGTTCATTCTACCGTTTATTTTTGCGTCGGATTTGGGTCAAATCCCACAATATTACCGTGCAGTCATCGCTTCCACTGGCAAGTGTTTTTCCATCAGGGCTAAAAGCTACGGATCGAACCCAATCTGTATGTCCGATGAGAGTTGCGATGGAATTGCCGGTAGTTATATCTGATATATAAATTTCTTCTCCACTTCCGTTGGCGATTGTTTTTCTATCCGGACTAAATGCGATGGATACGATACTATTGGGTTGATCAGATAAAGTCAGCAAGAGTTCACCAGTGGTAACATGCCACAAACGAATTGTTCTGTCCTCGCTTCCACTCGCAAGCACATAACTATTTGGTGAAAAGGCAACGGAAGTTACCCGCCGTGTATGTCCCTTGAGGGTCGCTTTGAGTTTGCCGGTTCGTGTATCTTGCAACCGAATCACATTCTCATCGGTCCCAATAGCAAGAGTATTTCCATCGGGACTGAGTGAAATACTCGAATTTGTCCTCGTAATGTTCTCAGGGTTGATTTTCAGAAGTTGTCCAATCCGTACGTCCCAAAACCGGATTGTCTTATCTGAACTTCCGCTCACGAGCGTTGCGCCATCAGCTGAATACGCGAGTGATTCAACACTTGCTGCATGTCCAGTAATCGTTTTCAGGAGTTCTCCCGTCCGCACATCCCATAAACGGATCTTGGCATCGCGTCCACCACTGGCGAGGGTCTGACCATCTGCGGAATAGACGACCTTATCGACTCTCTTTGGGTGTTGGGTGATCGTTTTCAGGAGTTTTCCAGTGTGCACATCCCATAAACAAATCTTGTTATTCTGTTGACTCCCAACACTGGCAAGCATGCTTCCATCCGGAGAATATGTTAATGACCGGGCACTACTCATGTGTCCTGTGAGCGTTCGTAGGAGTTGACCGGTATCGGGGTTCCACACATGAATTGTGTTATTTTCCCCGGCACTTGCGAGTGTTTCTCCCGTCGGACTGAATGCTAAGTTATAGACATAACGCTCGGGGCCTGTGAGGATTTTTTCCGGTTTATGTGCGCGTATATCCCATAGGTAAATATCGCTGTCGCCACTTGCAATCGCAAGTGTTTGGCCATCTGGCGCGAGTGCTATAGAAGTTACGGACAGTGCTGCTTCTACAAACAGATCAAGCACCTCACCTGTCCGTGCATCATAAATCCAGATACCGATTGTACTGGCAACGGCGAGTCGAGTGCTATCTGGAAAGTATGCGAAATCGAACATTCTGCCTTTCCCATAGCGTGCTATGGCACCTTGTGGCAGCTTCCATCGGGTGTAGTCTTGGGCAGAACTACTTGAGAAGGATAGCAGTAAGATGAAGATTACCAGAATGAGGAACAGATTTAGCGGTTTCATAGTCGGTTCCTTAGTCAGCCTTGGGTTGGATTTGTGTCAAATCCCATAACAGCACCGTGCTATCGTCACTCCCACTGGCGAGCATCTTACCATCCGGACTAAACGCTACAGATCGAACTGGACGTTTATGTCCAGTGAGGGTTGCTATGTGCTTGCCTGTGGCTACATCTGAGATATAAATATCGCCCACAGTTCCACTGGCAATCGTCTGTCCATCCGGACTGAATGTGATAGACATGATATGGTCCAACTGTTCTGGGAAAATGAACACTAATTCACCAGAGGCAGCATCCCATAAACGGATTTTGCGGTCATTGCCACCGCTCGCCAGCACCGACCCACTTGGTGAATATGCGACAGCGGCCACACTCCACCGATGCCCTATAAGTTCTGTTTTAACTTTGCCTGTGCGGATATCCCAGAGTTGTACGATTTCTCCATCAGTTGCAACAGCAAGGGTTTGTCCATCAGGGTTAAGCGTAATATCACGCAAACTGTTATTTCGTTCTGATTCCGTGATGTTTCCCGTGATGGTTTGTCGGATGTGTCCAGTCGGCACGTGCCACACATAGACCGTATTGTCCCAACCGCCGCTTGCAAGGGTGGTACCGTCCATTGAAAATGAGAGAGAAGGAACACCCCTCTCATGTGCAGTGAGGGTCTTTAGGAGTTCGCCAGTCTGCGCGTTCCACAGCCGAATCTCCCCATCCCAACTCCCACTTGCCAAGACCTTTCCATCCGGCGAATACGCTACAGAGCTGAGGTGATCTGCGTGTCCGGCAAGTGTTTTCAAAGGTTGCCCAGTCTGGATATTTCGCAGTGCAATCGCATTGTCCGCCCTCTCACTACTCGCCAGTGTGCCACCATCTGGCGAAAACGCCACCGCTCTTGCGAGAAACGTATGTCCACTGATCGTTTTGAGGTGTTCACCGGTGTCCGCATCCCAAAATCGGAGTGTCCCGTCCTCACTTTCACTGGTAAGCGTCTTACCATCAGGCGCGTACCCGAGAGAATTAACCGAGTCGGTATGTCCGGTCAATGTTTTCAGAAGTTCGCCTGTGTGAACATCCCACAAATAGATATTGTTATTCGACCAACTCCCGCTGGCGAGTGTGCCACCATCAGATGAATAAACAACGGAAGTAACGGACCGCATATCGGTCGTAATGGTTTTTGTGAGTTCACCGGTATGCACGTCCCACAAACGAATCTCGGCATCGCGTCCGCCACTGGCGAGTGTCAGCCCATCGGGAGAATAGGCAATACTGTAGATTCTATCTGGGTTCTCGGTAATGGTGTGCAGGAGTGCACCTGTTTGCACGTTCCACAAACAGATCGTGTTATCTTCAGTACGTCCAGTACTCGCAAGCGTCTTACCATCAGGTGAATACACCACAGACATAACGCTATCCGTATGTCCTATGAGTGTGTGCAGTAATTCACCAGTATCTGTATCCCATAATCTAACTGTGGTATCTCGACCACCACTGGCGAGTATTTCTCCGGTCGGACTGAATGCCAACGTATAGACAGAAAACGTGTGTCCCGTGAGGACATCTCTCTGATTTCTCGTGTCTGGGTCCAACAGATGGATGTGACTGCCACTTGCGACAGCCAAGGTGTTTCCATCAGGACTAAATGCTATAGTGCCAGTATCCCACATATCACCCGTCAGCAGCTCAACTGCCTCGCCTGTGTCCACATCATAGATCCAAGTGCCAATTGAAGTCCTGACGGCAAGTCGGGTGCCCTCCGGGAAATATGTGAAACTATAAATTCTCCCTTTTCCGAAACGGACTGTAGCTCCTTCAGGAAGGTGCCATCGCGTATATTCTTGCGCAGAACTGTTTAATAACGAGAACAGGGAAAGCAGGAGTATCGGAATGAGAAAAAATTTCAATTTTTCCATGGGAGGTTCTCCTTAATCGGTTTTGGAGCGGAACCGTGTCATATCCCACAACAGCACCGTGCCATCAGCACTACCACTGGCAAGCGTCCGGCCGTCAGGCGCGTACGCTACCGATAAGACGTACCCTGTGTGTCCAATCAAACCTGACTTAGGTCTCCGAGTTTCGGGGTCCCACAAGCGAACCATCATGTCCCAACTTGCGCTGGCGAGCGTGCCACCATCCGGCGCATACGCTACCGTTAAAACGTACGTCGTGTGCCCTCTGAGCATCTGTATGTTCCGTCCGGTATACGCGTTCCACAACCCTACCGTTCTATCATCACAGGCACTCGCAAGCGTGCTGCCATCAGGACTAAAGGTGAGTCCTGTAATATCGTTACTATGCCCCTCAAGCGTCAGTTTGTGTCTTCCGACACGTCCGTCCCATAAACGGATCTCGTTAGCATTTCCATCGCCACTTGCAAGTGTCCTGCCATCGGGTGAAAACGCGACCGCC
>VYCT01000195.1:33867-42574 GCA_009843785.1 Candidatus Poribacteria bacterium
AGCATTTCCATCGCCACTTGCAAGTGTCCTGCCATCGGGTGAAAACGCGACCGCCTTGACATCGCCTGTATGTCCAGCGATGGTATTTTTCGCTTCCCAGGTCTGTGTATCCCACAAGCGAATTGTCCCATCGTGACTTCCACTTACGATCATTTCTGCTTGAGGCGAGGATGCCACTGAAATGACAGGGCCTGTGTGCTCCGCGAGTTTGCGCAAAAGTTTGCCGGTGTACGGATTCCACAGATGAATAACGTTATCCCAACCCGCACTGACGAGCGTCTCTCCATCTGGTAAAAAGGCCACCGATGCAATATACCACGTGTGTCCGAGGAGGTGTTGTAGTTGTTCTCCAGTCCGTGTGTCCCATACCCCAATTGTGCTATCGTCACAACCACTAACGAACGTTTGTCCATCTGAACTGAACGCGATAGAAGTTACGGCGCGTTTGTGACCTGTCACGGTTTTCAAAGGTTGTCCGGTGTAGGCATCCCATAACCGAATTGTGCTATCCTCACTCCCGCTCGCAAGCACCTTGCCATCTGGACTGAACGCGACTGTCCGTCCAACATCTGTATGTCCAATAAGCATCTTCTTAAGCCTTCTGAGGCGAAGACTCCATAAACGAACTGTATCATCTGCCCCTGTACTTGCCAACGTGTCACCGTCTGGACTGAAGGCAACGGCTCTCACCCGGCTTCTGTGTCCAGCGAGGGTCGCCTTCCGCCTTCGTGTCTGTATATCCCACAATCGAATTGTGCTGTCGCTCCTCCCGCTTGCCAACGTTTGTCCGTCTGGACTGAAGGCGATACAGTAGACGTTGCGTGTGTGTCCCGTCATCAGTGCTAATTCTGCACCGGTGTGAGCGTTGTAAAGCCAGATGCCGATGCTGCTCGCGACTGCGATTGTGTTGCCATCGGGTGAATATTTAACCTCATTTATTTTCCCTTTTCCCAAACGCGCGATGGCACCTTGTGGCAGCTGCCATCGGACATATTCTTGCGCAAAACCGTTGGATTGCAAGAAGCCAACGATTAAGAAAAGAATAAGAGGAATGTTAAAAAATCTCACTGTTTTCATCGTTTCCTTTTCGCTTATCGATTGTCTCGAAAGAAATTTCGACCCGGTAAAAGTAGTATTTTTGATGCTTAAATTTTAACACACATCTGTATTGCTATCAAGCAATCTCGGATTTTTTTCCAGAAGCATTCAGTTTTCGGTTTATCAAGCATTTCGCCCGAAAGATCACGAGCACAGCTCGCTCCTACAAGGAAGATCGCGAGCACAGCTCGCTCCTACAGTAGGTTCTGGAACAATCAGAGACCTTTCATAAAGGAGAACCGAATGGCTCTGTCCCGATCCGATATTTCCCTTGCACTCTTATCCTGTTTCTGATAAAATTGCCTTTAAATGCCACCCACAGGTAAATATAAAGGATGGAAACGTATGGCACTTCCAAAAATGACACGGATTCAACAGCAGTTTGAAGCACCTGTTCTTACGGATCTTCCTGCAGCAATCCACACAGAATTAGATCGGATTAACGCCGCTACTCTCGTCAGACCGGGCGAGACTGTCGCGATTACTGCTGGCAGCCGCGGTGTCGCAAATGTTGATATCGCCGTTAAGGCAACGGTTGATTATCTCAAAGGCCTCGGCGCAAAACCGTTTGTGGTTCCAGCGATGGGAAGCCACGGCGGCGCAACCGCTGAAGGACAGCGGAGCGTATTAGCGCATTACGGTATCACCGAAGAAACTGTCGGCGCGCCGGTGAAAGCGACAATGGAGGTCGTGGAACTCGGCAAAACGGCGGATGGCTTACCGGTTTTCTTTGATCGATATGCCGCTGAAGCGGACCACGTCGTTCCGCTCAATCGTATCAAGGCACACACAGATTTCAATGGTTCCATCGAGAGCGGCTTGATGAAGATGATGGTGATCGGACTCGGCAAACAGCAGGGTGCAAATCTCTATCACCGCGCCTTTTTCCAGTACAGTTTTGAACACGTCATCATGGCAGTCGGTGGGTTTATTCTCGACACCGGAAAAATCGCCTTCGGTTTGGGATTAATTGAGAACGCACACGAAGATACCGCGAAAGCAGTAGCGATGCCTGCCGCGCACCTTCTTCAAAACGAACGTGAACTGCTCGTTGAGGCAAAATCGTTGATGGGGCAACTCCCGTTCGATGAACTCGACCTGTTGATCGTGGATTGGACAGGGAAAAATATCAGCGGCACCGGTATGGATACAAACGTCATCGGTCGGATGATGCAGAACTTTGAACCTGAACCGGCTAAACCCGCGATCCTCCGTATATTCGTCCGGGATCTCACTGAAGAAAGCGACGGCAACGCCACAGGTATCGGACTTGCCGATTTCACAACGACCCGCCTTGTAGACAAGATTGACCGGCACTCGACCTACATGAACGGTATCACCGCGCTGGGACCGCAGAAGTCGAAAATCCCGTTCTACTACGATACCGACCGCGAAGCGATCGAAGTGGCATTAGACACTATCGGTCTCACGGAACCCGAAGATGCACGGGTCATCCGTATTGAGAGCACGTTGAGATTGACAGAACTCGACATCTCTGATGTGCTGCTTGAAGATGCGAAATTGCATTCAAGATTAGAGGTTATCGGCGAAACGCAGCCGTTTGAATTTGACACTGTAGGCAATCTGCTACCGTTTTAAAATACCATCTCGCAGTCAAGGTTGACTGATATTCGTTTCTTATCTTGGGTACAGAAAAATTTTATGGTACCAACCCAGTATAACTTTAGCGGAAACCCTGTTTCGGACAACGGACGAAACAGGCGCGGAAGGCCAATAGTTAAAAGATGCGAAAACTTAAGATTATCTTAGAGATGATCAAATTTGAACATACCGTCTTCGCACTTCCGTTTGCGGTCATGAGTGCCTTTATCGCGGCAGACGGATTCCCAGCACTGCCGAAGCTTGGCTGGATTCTCGTCGCGATGGTAGGGGCGCGGAGCTGCGCTATGGCGTTCAATCGGCTTGCCGATGCTGAGATTGATCGTAAAAACCCACGCACTGCCATGCGTGCGATCCCAGCGGGCTTAATCACAAAGGGCGCGGTGTGGTGTTTCACGATCCTCTCTGCAGGACTGTTGGTTTTCGCGGCGTGGCGGTTGAACCCGCTCGCCTTCGCCTTATCACCTGTCGCCCTTGCTGTAGTTATGGGCTATTCCTATACCAAACGTTTCACTGCATTTTCTCACTTCTGGCTTGGACTTGCGCTCTCCATTTCACCTGTCGGTGCGTGGATTGCCATTGAGGGCAGCTTCGCGTTGCCACCGATAGTTCTCTGTCTCGTCGTGCTGCTCTGGACAGCGGGGTTTGACATTATCTATGCGTGTCAAGATGTCAGTTTCGATAAAAAACACGGCTTACACTCCATCCCCGCGAAAATCGGGATCCGGTGGGCATTATGGCTTTCTTCTACTCTGCATGTTATTGCCGTGCTGCTCCTTCTCAGCATCCCGCACCTTGTCGAATTGGGACTGTTCTATTACATCGGTGTCGGTATTGTCGTCCTAATTTTTATCTACGAACATGCTATTGTCAAACCGACAGACCTATCCCGTGTCAACCTCGCCTTCTTTACGTTGAACGGTATGATTAGCCTTGTGTTGATGGCACTCTCAATTGCCGATATTTTACTGTAAGAGAGAATAAGAGAGCGCAACCTAACAGGATACGCTACAAAACCCTACAGATCATCAACAATTTTCAATGAAAATGGGGCACCGCATGTCAAAAATCTTATAAGTAGCAACTTAGGTTATCTTACGGATCAAGTGAAAACAGAGGAAATTATGGAAACTATAGAAACTGCTGCGGTACAAGCCTTCCTAACTCCTGAAGAATACCTTGCTAAGGAGCGGAAAGCACTAACCAAAAGCGAATACCGCAACGGGCAGATACATGCAATGCCCGGTGCCAGTCATGAACATAATGTTATCATGGGGAATACGTTCGCTGAACTTCATATCCAGTTGCGGGACCGGACAGGCATAGTTTATCCAAGCGATATGCGTGTGAAAGCAAGTTCAACAGGACGATATACCTATCCAGATGTTGTGGTTGTCTGTGATGAACCCCAGTTTGAGGATTCACATTTTGATACGCTTCTCAACCCAACTGTGTTGATAGAGGTCCTTTCACCATCAACTGCAGCTTATGACCGAGGTGAGAAATTCACGGCATATCAGAAACTTGATTCTTTGTGTGAATATGTGCTTATTTCACAGGATAGCGTTTGTGTTGAACACTATCTACGACAGGAACGGGACTGGAATTTGACAGCGTTTCGTTCGCTTGATGACGTGTTGTTTCTCGTTTCAATAGATTGTGAATTATCCTTGCAAGCAATTTATGCTAAAATTCAGTTCTCTTAGGAGTTGCCACTTTCTTATTCAACTAATAGTTAACACCTCAAAGAAGACTTTATGTAACCCAAAACTTCTTGTAACTGATGACCGATAACTGAAAACTGAAGGCTGAAAAAAAATGAAACTTTCACTTTCCGTACGCGTCGCAGAAACAGCATCCAAAAGAGACGCTACACATACATTTGCACAATTGACTGAACTCGCCGCAGGACTCGGCTACGAAGCCATCTGTATGCGTGCCTCTCAAGTCGGTATCCAGTCGCCTTTAGAACAGATTACCGCCGCGCATAAACAGGCAGCATCGCTTAACTTGAAGGTCTCTATGGTCACCGGCGATTTCCCAGTGCCACTTAACAACGCGCAAGGACCGGACGGGCTTCGTAACATTACCCCGTATCTCGATCTAACGGAACTGCTTGGTGCAGACCTTATCCGTATTGCGATGAAGGTTGAAGCGGACATTCCTTGGGCACAACGTGCCTCCGACGAAGCCGCAGAACGTGGCATCCGTCTTGCGCATCAATCACATACGCAGAGCCTATTTGAAACGGTAGATGGCTCGGTCGATGTGCTGAAACGTGTCGGCAGAAAGAATTTCGGGATTATTTATGAACCTGCTAACCTCGATCTCTGCGCACAGGATTATGGTGTCGAGACGCTCAAACGGTTTTCGCCCTATCTTTTAAACGTTTATCTTCAGAACCATATCCGCCGACCAGAGGGGCAGACGCGACTTCTGACGTGGATTCAGGGTGAAGTCCCACACGATCCGATCCGTTTACAGGACGAAGGCGGTATCGACTTTCCGCTGGTATTTGAAGGTCTGGAAACCATCGGTTACGACGGCTATGTAACGGTGCATCAGGCGTTTCGTGAGATTATGGAGCCAGAAGACGCAGCGGAACAGAGTTATACATATTTAAAACCGTTTTGTCCCTAATCTATAATTCGTTTCAAACGAGTTTAAATTGATATTGAATTGTGGGAGGTAACACTCATGGCATTTAGCGATTTTAAAACGATCTCTGAAGTGCAAGAAAAATTTAACATCAAATATTCGTATAGTGATTTTTTCGGCGTTGAGGCGAAAGACCCTTCAGAACAATTTCTGAAAGAACTTGAATTCAGTCAGCAACATTTTGATTTTCTTTCATCAGAGGGATCAAGATGTGAAGTGGTTATATTTCCTATTTTAAGAGAGATATACAAAGATTATACTGAAAACTACGGACTTTGGGTAAAGAAATCCATTACTTACGATGAGATTTTGAATGGCACGCCAGATTATCTTGTTGCCACAAAGTCTGAATTGGGCATTACTGTTGTCGGGACACCCTTGATAGTGATGGTTGAAGCGAAAAAGAACGATTTTGAACAAGGATGGGGACAATGCCTGGCAGAGATGGTTGCAGCACAAAAAATGAATGACAATCCTGATTTTCCGTTGTATGGTATTGTTACTGATGGAATTACCTGGCAATTTGGTAGACTTGTAGCGGATGTCTTTACTCGGAATAGAACAAACTTTAGCTTGGATAATTTACCGAATCTATTCGGTGCTGTGGATTCTGTTTTCAAAGCAGCCCAAGAAAATTAAGTTTGTCAATATCAAGAGAATACCTATGAACACACAACGTCCCAATATAATTATCATCACAACCGATCAGCAGCGGACAGATAGCCTGAGCTGCTACGGATCAACGTTCACAGCCACGCCGCATCTGGATAAGTTCGCGTCTGAAGGAGTCTGTTTCGAGCGTGCGTATTGCGCGAACCCGGTATGTACCCCCGCCCGCGCCTCAATCTTTTCTGGACGGTATGTGAGCCGCCATGGTGCGTGGAACGTCGGTATGAACGTCCCGGAAGCCGAAATGATGCTATCACACCGACTTGGTGAGGTTGGGTATCGCACGCACTATATCGGCAAAGCGCACTTCCAACCCTTCGGTGCCTCTCCAGAACAGTCTATCGAAACACGAAGCGATACGACGCGCTACCCGGATTTCCAAGGTCCCTACTACGGATTTGAGACAGTCGAATTGGCACTTGGGCATGCGACTTATGGGATCGCTGGGCATTACGGCGAATGGGTTCGCTCTCAAGTGTCTGAGGAGACGTTCAACGGTTACAGTAAAGCGACACGCCTCGGTGAAAGAGGGTTCGGTGGTGAGGCTTATGATTGGGACATACCGCTGAAATACCACAATAGTGTTTGGACAGCGGATCGGACGATAGATTTCTTGTCAAACCGTGATACAACACAACCATTTCTGCTGGCGGTCGGTTTCCAAGATCCGCATCATCCGCACTGTGTTCCTACCGAATTTGAGGGACGTGTCGATCCTGCGCAAGTTCCACTGCCAGATTTTGTTGAAGGCGAATTAGCTGACAAACCGCTGCATTTCATGGAGGCACGATGCGGGCAGCTTGAAAAGTCAGAGATACGTGGAACGTACGCCATCGCCGGACAGGGTGGCGGTGCCGATTTCAGCAAAGTGTCGGAAGACGACGCACGCCTCGGTAGGGCGTATTATTACAATATGGTGAAGATTATTGATCAGGAGATGGGACGTATTCTGGAGTGCCTTGATACGTGTGGGTTGGCAGAAAACACGTTAGTGCTCTTTACAACTGACCACGGTGAATTGCTCGGCGACCATGGGCTGTGGATGAAGGGACCGTTCCATTACGAGCAACTTGTCCGCGTCCCGACGTTGCTGCGGTTTCCTGCGGCTATCCCTGCCGGGCAACGTACACAAGCACTCTTTAGCCACGTTGATATTGTGCCGACAGTTCTGTCCGCGATCGGTTTGCCGATGCCGGCGGATACAGATGGAGTAGACGCGATGCCGATGCTTACTGGAGAGACAGTGTCTGCCCGCGATGCCGTGTTAGTTGAATGTGTAGACGATCCGCGCGGCTTGCGGCTTAAAACGATTGTAACCGATACGCGGAAGTTGACATGGTATTGCGGACACGCTTATGGTGAACTCTACGATCTGGAGAACGATCCGGGTGAGCGGCAGAATTTGTGGGATAATGCCATCTACGCCGATGATAAAGCCTCTTTGATGAGCCATATTCTTGAGACGATGGAGCCTTTGGAGAAACGGGTTGAGCGGTTGTCGTATGCATAAAAGAGGCTGGATTCACATCAAAGTTATAGGAGGGTCAAACTTATGGAATTTAGCGATTTTAAGACGATTCCTGAGGTTCAAGAAAGATTCGGAATCAAATACATTGAGATCTCATGCCGTAGACTCAGCGGGTTTACGAAGGGTCTATCGGAAGGTGAAAAGGAAGTCCTCTGTTTTTATACTTGCTTTTAATAAAAAGATTAGGTATCATTTAGATAGAAGAAATTGAGTGTGTTCAGCTTTGCTTCGACTATATCCTATCCTACGCTAAAGAAGTGGGAAAACATTGGGGACATCCAGATGGAGTCTACGCTATCCATTGTGATTCCGATTTACAACGAGGTCACCAGCCTAATAAAACTTTTGCAACAGGTTGTCAGCGTTAAAATCGGTATGAAAAAAGAATTGATTCTCGTTGACGATTTTTCAACAGATGGCACGCGCGATATTTTAGGGGAAATCGAAAGTATTGAAGATATTCCAAACGAGATAAGCAGCTACCTCGAAATAACTGAGATGCCGATAGACGTAGATGCGGGAAAGATAGACGAGATCTCGGTAAAGGTCTTTTATCACGATGTGAATAAAGGGAAAGGGGCAACACTCCGCACCGGTTTCCAACATATTACTGGCGAGATTACGCTCATTCAGGATGCCGATCTGGAATACGATCCGCAAGACTATCCGAAATTGCTGGCACCGATCTTAAATGGCGAAGCCGATGTGGTCTACGGCTCTCGGTTTATGAAGGGCAAGCAGACAGGGTTATTACGGAGTTATCTTGCGAATCAGTTTCTCACGACCCTCGCAAACATCGTTAACGGCACAAAACTTACCGACATGGAAACTTGCTACAAGGTAATGCGGACCCCGATTCTAAAGGATATCTCGCTCTATTCAGATAGGTTCGGTTTTGAACCCGAAATTACAGCAAAACTTGCCAAACGGCAGTGTAAAATTGTTGAAGTTCCTATCTCCTATCACGGCAGAGACTATCATGAAGGAAAAACCGTTAGTTGGAAAGATGGTATCGCCGCAATTTTCCACATTCTTCGCTTCCGGTTCTTTTCGTAGTGGATTATCGTACATCATAAAAATACGGAATTAGTCGTTTTGGACTTGCAATAAGTTTAAAACTTGACAAAAAGTGAA
>VYCT01000216.1 GCA_009843785.1 Candidatus Poribacteria bacterium
GATCTATTTATGGTATACTTATCACTATACTAAAGTTTGGACAATTCCTATCGCTTGTGAGTTGAGATTTCAAAAAGTTGTGTATTTTTCCGCAGGTTGCACACCTCACAGAACTCTGAGAAAATACTGCCAGTGGAAGAAAGGGTCATATCCATAGAAAACGGTATACCCATTCGCCCGCACTCCAGTTTTCAAAAAGGAGTCTTGAAAATGGAACAGAATAGATTATCTATAGAAGAAATGTTTACCAAATATCCCGATCAATGGCTGTTTATAGTAGACTGTGAGCATGACGAAGCTACACAATTAGTATCAGGTGTTGTTGCGGTCCATAGTCCGTCCCGTGATGTAATTAATGACTTTTCATCAAAATATAAAGGTGGGGCAGCTATACGTTGGTCCGGTAAACTACCACAGGGGAGATTATACCTTCTGTAATGCAGAGTATTCGCTTTCAACCCGTATCTAATTTGATACTGATACCCATTAAAGTGATGGGTATTGATGGTAATAGTTTCCGTGATATTGAAGTTGTACTGGATACGGGGGCATCAATTACATCGATTTCAACAAATGTCGCTTCGAGTTTGGGATACGATATCTTAAATCCAGAGCGTACAGAGGAAGTAATAACAGGTAGCGGTATTGAAGAATTAGCAATTATTGAGGTCACAGCACTCACGGCAATAGGACAAACCGTAGAAAATATTGATGTTATGTGTCTTGACTTACATCCGGAAATACACGCTGAAGGTGTGTTAGGTTTAAATTTTTTGTTGAATTTTGATGTTAGTATTTTCTTTTCAAAGGGAATTATTGAACTTGTCAGTCCCGAATTAGATAGATTTTAAATGGAAAAGGCTGGTAGAAAATACCAGCCTTTTTTATATCACAGAGTCGGAATTTATGTGTTCCTCGCGTTACACTCGCGAAATAGATTAAGAATTGGGATTGCCAGCTGGTTCACGCGAACCCGAATTCACCGACAGCGGCGGATTCAAGACAATGATTTGGCGTGGCAAACTTCCAGAACAGATTAAGGTGCAGCCAGAGTTACACCGTGGCGACCTCGAATTGAGGGTAATAAACTTACTTGCCGATGGTCCAATGTCAAGATCCGAATTGTCCCAAAAATTAGGACAGAAGAAGCCTACCGGTCATCTCTACAACGTTATTCGAGACCTTCGGGATGCTCAGATAATTGAATACACGTTCCCAGATAAACCCAGAAGTCGAGGGCAGCAGTACCAATTGACAGACAAAGGAAGGAACGAACTCGCCAATCTGAAATCAGGAAATGCAGTATAAGATGCAGCCAGAGTTGCAGCCAGAGTTGCAGCCAGAGTTGCAGCCCAAGCTGCTACATGTTTCTAATCGTGTGACCGAAAACTAATAACTGAAAGATTTTTTGCAGAAAAATCGTACTGAAAACTGACAACCATTTATCTAACGTTCCGTGGATAGCGTAGCCAAATTTGTTTTAATCCGCCAAAAGCAGTATAATAGAACCAATCTTTCTTGTTCAACACGCTGTACGAAAAAATACGATTAAAACTATCCACGGAGAATATTGAAAAAATGGCAGATTTTGATTCACTTTCATACACACCAACATATCCGGGGCCGAATGATGACGTGCTTGAGGCACAGGCACGCGTTTGCACAGGGCCGCATCAGACCCGTCCGTTGGGTGTGAACCCCTCGGATTTCCCGCAACCGGCACCGATTCTTGAAATAGTTTTAAAATCGATAACGGGTAAACTCGCAACATCGGATGCTGCGTCGGCGGCACAGATGGGTGCGTTCTTTGCGGCGATGACGCTCCGCGCCTACTTCCCAGAAGCAACACAATGGAGTCCGGCAGAAGCAGCGGCATTTCGTAAATATCACTCGGCATTGACGGAACAACTGCCACCGGAAATTCGATACCTCATGAATCCTGAACAGGGTTATGTTCCCGCGAACGCGACAGAAGCGGTTGTCGTGAACGCACTGGAAAAGATTTTACGGGCAAAACATTTAAGTTATACCGAAACGCGTGAGATGTGCGAAGCGATCCTTAGCGACGCTGTTAACCCTGCGCTCAAAGGTGCCGCACTTATCGGGCAACGGATGAACCGTGAAACTTACGAAGAGGTCAGAGGTTATCTTGACGCGTTCTTCGGACCGGAAGCCGTTCAGCCAATCAATGTTGACGGGTTAACGCATTTCGGGCAGCCCTACGATGGGGCAACGCGCTATTTTCGGCCGACACTGTTTGTCGCAGCAGTGCGCGCTGCACTCGGTGAGGCATCGCTCCTTCATAGTGTAGACGCAATGCCGCCGAAAAATGGTGTGACAGAGGAGACAATTTTAAAAACACTCGGTGCGAACACACACCTATCGCTCCCGCAGACAGCATCACTGATTACAGACGCATCGGTGGGGTTTGGGTATATCAGTCAGCGTGAATATTGTCGTGCCGCATACGATTTGCGTGAATTGCGGGTGCATATCAAGAAACGTCCGCCTTGGGCAGCGACGGAAAAAGCACAGCAGTTCTTTACGGCACGGGAGTCGAATTATATGGTCCTTGGTTACTACCATATCGGTTATGAAAAACCGCTGCTGCAATTGGCGTGGGAACGTGGTTGTGATGCGGCGGTTGCTATCAAAGGTGAGGAAGGCACAAGCCACTATGCGCTTCGTCTTGGAAAGCCTTCTACCAGCGATAGGATGGCGGTTAACTATTCACAAGGGTTTCGGTGTGTGAGTGATGTGCGCGAAGACTTCGCGATGGATATAGACCCAGGGGTTTATGGCTTCGAGTATACGCGGAGCCCACGTCCAGAAGTTGTCAGTGCAGAAGCGTTTGCGAAATTAGGCGTGGCGGCACTATCGGGTGAAAAAGGGCATATTTACGATAGGATCCTGCTGAATACGGCGATGGTAGATTATCTGTTAGGGATTTGTCCTGAACCTGCGGAGGCACTTGCCCGGACGCGGACAGTGATGGATAACGGGCGCGCGCTGGAACATCTGCGAGCGTATGTTAGAGAGAGCCATCGGGTATAGCATTTTGTCTGCATCAACAAACAACTCGCCTCATAAGACAGAATGCGTAAGTCCTAATAAAATGTTTAAAACGAAATAGAGGTTACATTTAATGCAACTCGGATTTGTGAGCGCGATTTTGCCGGAACAGTCGTTAGCAGAGGTTGTCCAATTCGCTGCGGATACCGGCTTTGATTGCGTCGAATTGATGTGCTGGCCCAAGGGAAAAGCGGAACGGCGTTATGCCGGTGTTACACACGTTGATGTATCGGAACTTTCCGAAGCGGAAGCCGATAAAATCCTACAATGCGTCTCGGATGCGGGGATAACGATCAGCGGTTTAGGCTACTATCCAAACCCACTCACACCTGATGAAACCGAAGCGGCGATCTACAGCGAACACCTCAAAAAGTTGATTCTGGCAGCAGAACATCTCTCGCTGGACATCGTGAATACGTTTATCGGCAGAGATCAGACACGCACGATAGATGAGAATTGGCACCGCTTTAAGCAGGTCTGGGTGCCGCTCATTCAATTTGCTGTCGACCACGGCATCCGTATCGGGATTGAGAATTGCCCGATGTTTTTCACCGAGGACGAATGGCCCGCTGGTCAAAACCTTGCTTACTGCCCCGCCATCTGGGAACGGATGTTTGAGGAGATCCCCGCCCCGAATTTCGGACTCAATTTCGACCCGTCCCACTTTATATGGCTCCAGATGGACTATCTGAAACCGCTCGTTACCTTTGCTGATCGCATCTTTCATGTGCATGCGAAGGATGTCCGGTTAGACAGGACAAAACTTGATGAAGTCGGTATCCTCGCAACCCCCTTGTCTTATCATACGCCGAAACTGCCCGGACTTGGCGATGTCGATTGGGGACGTTTCTTCTCTGTCTTGAGCGATACGGGGTACAACGGTGCGGTTTGTGTTGAAGTGGAAGATCGGGCTTATGAGGAGACGTTAGAGACACGGCAGCGGGCTTTAAGCCAAAGTCATATCTTTCTGAGACAGTTCATAGGTTGAGACGGGAGTAGTTAATAGTTAATGGTTAATAGTTATAAGTTAAAGAAGATTTGGGGACATCAAGTCCCATGGGGTCCCCTTAACGGTCTCTTAACTTATAATTTATAACTTATAACTGAATAACGATGAATAGCCAGGATTGGTTGGACACAGAATGCGCGGCACTGGAACAAGCAGGCTTACGCCGTCACCTCCGTACGGTCATGAGTGCGCCCACAGGCACAATCCATCTTGATGGACGCGATGTCGTGCTGCTCGGCTCAAACAATTATTTAGGTTTAAGCACACACCCGCAGGTGATTGCCGCTGCTGTTGAGGCGACGCAAGTTTTCGGCACAGGCGCAAGCGGCTCGCGTCTCATCTCCGGGAACAGTGAACTCTATACAACATTAGAAACCAACCTCGCCAAAACGAAGAATACCGAAGCCGCACTCGTCTTTAGTTCAGGATATGCTGCCAATACAAGTATCATTCCGGTCCTTGCAGGCGATGGTGATCTCATCTTAAGCGACACGCTCAACCACGCCAGCATCATTGACGGATGTCGGCTCAGTCGCGCCACAACCCAGGTTTATCAACACTGCGATGTCGAACACCTTAAGATCTTACTCTCCGAAGCCGCGGCGTTTCGGCGGAGGCTTATCGTGACAGACGGCGTTTTCAGTATGGACGGCGATATCGCGCCACTCCCGGATATTTACGAAGTCGCTACACGCTACGACGCGATGTTACTGGTAGATGATGCTCACGGGTTTGGTGTGTTAGGGAAAGATGGAAGCGGAACTGTCTCACATTTTGGGTTGGATGGCGAAGGCATCATTCAGATGGGTACCCTTAGCAAAGCTATCGGCACACTCGGCGGATATATTGCGGGAAGGCACGCGTTGGTTGAATTGCTCATCAACAAGGCGCGCGGTTTTATCTTTACAACAGGGCTGCCACCTGCGACTTTAGCAGCAGCGAATGCTGCCCTTGATGTGATACGTTCTTCACCGGATTTACGACAACGTCTGTTCTCGCACGCGAAATGTCTCAAAACGGCGTTGACCCATTTAGGGTATACATTATTGCCGAGTGAAACACAGATCCTTCCGGTCGTATTGGGAAGTCCGCAACGGGCAACAAGAATCGCGGATGCCTTACTCGTCAAGGGCGTGTTCGCCCCAGCGATCCGCCCCCCAGCGGTGCCGCCGAACACGAGTCGTTTAAGGCTTACCCTCATGGCAACACACACCGATGCAGAGATACAGCAAGCAATTACGGCATTTACGGCGGTTTCCTCAAATCCTAGTCATCAGTAGTCCCCTTGAATTTTTTCTTCCTTCGTGCTAAACTGGGGCAAATCTTAAGAAAAAGCGACGGATCAATGATGCCTACAAAAGCACATGTCATCGATTTTGGAAAACAGAACCCTATTGACCGCGGGACCGGCGTGAAAACCGTCCCGTTAGCCGGTAAATGGCTCGACTCCACTTCACTCACCAACGGTGTGACGATGTTTGAACCGGGTGCAGCGATCGCACGCCACTACCATAACTGTGATGAATCTGTCACGATTCTTGAAGGCGAAGCCGCCTGCGAGGTTGATGGCGAAGTCTTTACGATGAAAGCATACGATACGACCTTCGTCCCCGCTGGCATCCCGCATCGGTTCTGGAATGATAGCGACGCGCCTATGAAAATTTTGTGGACGTATGCCTCTGTCACCGTGACCCGAACGTTTACGGAGACCGGTGAAACAGTAGGGCACTTGTCAGCTGGAGATCAGGCAGTCGTTACCTAACAGCGACTCAGGAGACCTAAAATGCCCGTACAAGACTATATCAAGGACAATCAAGCCGCGCTTTGTGCGTTGCTGCAGCAACTCGTCAGGATTCCTACTGTCAATCCGCCCGGCGAAAATTATGCCGAGATTGTTGGGCTACTTGCGGCAAAATGCAAGGCGTTGGGGATGCGTACACAAATTGCCAAGGTCCCGAAACGGCGTGCTGAGCAGATTATCCCAAACGCCGATAGCCATCCACGGCTAAACCTCATCGCGCGTTGGGATGTCGGCGCAGAAAAGACAGTGCATTTCAACGCACACTACGATGTCGTCCCCGTTGCAGGGGAGTGGCGGTTCGGTGATCCGTTCAGCGGTGAGATTGATGGCGAGTGGCTTTACGGACGCGGTGCTGATGATATGAAGGATGCCATTGCTGCACTCCTATTTGCAATCAAAGCCGTTCAAGAGACCGACACAAAACCGAAGTTCAACGTTGAATGCTCATTTACCTGCGATGAAGAGACCGGCGGACAGTTGGGGGCGGGGTATATTGTCGAAGAAGGTTTGGTTAATGCGGACTATGTTGTTAATTGCGAGGGCGGTGCGGAGATGAACATCGGTAACGGACACAACGGTGTCCTCTGGTTGGAAATTGAGGTCAAGGGCAAAGCCGCGCACGGCGCCCAGCCGGATAAGGGCATAAACGCCTTTGAGAAGACTGCAGAACTTGTTACAGCACTCCAACGGGTTAAACGGAATTTAAAATCGCCGGAACGAGCATTTAAACTCCCCGATGGCAGCGATCGTTATCCGACGTTGAACATCGGTGGGACGTTTCGTGGCACCGATGGCGACAAAGTCAACACTGTCCCGGCAAGCCTCACGTTCTCGATTGACCGACGGATTACGCCGAATGAGGAACTTGAGTTTGCTGAACTCGAATTGCGGGAGGCGATTTCTGGGGCATGCCAATACTATCCGGATCTGGAGGCAGAGGCACGCGCGATCCTGCGCATTGAACCGTGCTTGACAGATACCGCTTCGCCAATAGCACAAGCGTTCGCCGATGCGGTACGTATTGTCCGCTTCAATCAACCAAAATTTAAAGGCACTACAGGGTTTACGGACTTGCACTATTTCGTCAATTCAGGCTTGCCCGGAGTTGGCTATGGACCACGCGGTGAGGGCGGACATGCCATCAATGAGCGCGTAAATATTCCCGATCTCGTCAGAACCTCCGCTATCTATGCAACCTTCATGACCCGCGCTGAATTGTAATCTTGAAGATATGATGCAAAATCCAAAGCCAGCACCGTTCAATATCGTACCAGGCGACACCACAGGAGCCACATGGGCATTACCCGAAGGTGCAATAGTTCGATTTGGAAAAGGGATACGCAACTCGTCTCCAGATTTGGATAGTGTAGCACTTTCACCAGATGGCACATATTTTGCCGCTGGAACTGGAATGGGATTGTGGTTCTATGATGTTTCAACAATGTTGCCGATTGCCTTGTGGGAGCCAGAACGTGGGCTTATTTCCTCTGTGGATATTTCAACCGATGGTAAGTTAATCGCCATTGCAAATTGGGATGGAATAGTAAAAGTACTGAATATCCAAAGCGGAAAGATCATCACACAGATGGAAAGATACGAATTATCTTCTTTTGTTGATTTTCTCGTTTTTTCACCGGATGGTCGATTGATTGCCTCAGCACCATGGCAACAAGGCGTTGAGGTCTTAGATATTCAAAATGGTGAATGCATCACGCAGATGCAGTTAGAACCCATAAACGCAAAGTTCAATATCTATGCAGGTGTCGAATTCTCCCCCAATCGACAATACCTTGCTGTAACAGAGACACCCATTAACACTGACAACGGAGGATATACACCTTCGCGAGACGGTTCGCAAACTGCTGTTTGGGATCCTTGGACAGGTGCGTTAATTACGAAGTGTCCAAGTAAAAAGTTTGCGTTTTCGCCAGATAGCCGATTAATCGCATGCGCGTGTCCAGACGACACTGCTAAAGACGACGATGACTTACATCAACTTTTCATTTCAGTTTGGGACATAGCAACAAGCAAACGCGTTGCGTATTTCAAAGCACATGAGCATTGGATAGATAGTGTCACCTTTTCACCGTGCGGCCACTTCATTGTATCAGCAGACAGAGGCGGCAATTTACGAGTTTGGGAAATCCCAAAAGGCGCACGCAAGGAGGATTGGACACATAATGGTATTGATGCCAAACGTTGGGACATGGACTATTGGAACACTAAATATTACGTTCCTGAATTCAGAATGACTCGCTTAGTCCCCTCATATTCGCTGGAAGGGGAACTATTTGCTGTTGTATTTCCTGATAGCACGAATACTGTTGAAGTATGGAATGTAGAACGTCGTGAAAAGTTAAAATCAATAGAACGATTACCGGGGAGTATCGGTTCAACATGGTTAGCGAAATGCCCAGCGTTAGCAACAGCATGGGTCCTTCATAACAAATCAGGAAGTTCTGAGAAGATAAACGCATGGGGAACACTTCGTGAACCTACATTTCGACCCCGAACAGATTCGGATCTGGATTCAATGCGATTTTCAAGAGATGGACAGACAATGGTGAGTGACAGTTATGGTGGTGGATCCGTATTATGGGAAATACCACAGAAACATAAACAAAGTTTCGTTGAAAAGTTACAAGCGAAAATCAATCGAGTTAAATATTCAGACCTTGCACGGAAAAATACTTTTGCAACATTAACTTCCGAACAGAAAGCAGAACAGAAGCAGGCATGGGAAACATTGAAGACAGATCCTCGTTTTGCCGCTATTGATTGGTCCGAGAAGAAAGATTCACGTACCTATTCAATAACAGTTTCGCCAGATGGTAATATTATTGCGACTGGACATTACGGAGAAATACATTTATGGAACATTGAAGAACCCATACCGCTGGATACTATACCCCAACCTCAGAACAGTATAAAACCGTACGCACTCGCCTTTTCGCCTTGTGGAAAATATCTTGCTTCCGGCACTTGGTGGCAGAAAGGGATGGAGAAGATGGCAATCCGTTTATGGGACGTTGCCACGGGTGAGAATATTCATACCTTCTGGGGACATACAACGGACGTGCAGTCGCTCGACTTTTCTCCGGATGGCACACTGCTGGCGAGTGGGAGTTTTGACGGCACAATCCTATTGTGGGATGTGAAATCCTTTATCGGTTCTTAAAACGTAAGACACTGAATATCAAATCTGTTAAGGAGTGGATACCATGCAAAGCCTCAGACCCGCACCATTTAACGTTGTTTCGGGTGACACCGAAGGAACAACATGGGCATTGCCGGAAGGTGCAATCGTCCGGTTAGGGAAAGGATTTCAATCTTATCAAAACGATAGCGATATCGCACTTTCTCCTGATGGCGCGTATTTTGTTGTTGGAACGTGTGTAGGGCTCTGGTGGTATGATGTATCATCCATGTCTCCCATCGCGTTGTGGGAAACAGAGCGAGGCATGATCTCGGCTGTCGATTTTTCGCCGGATGGTAAGTGGGTTGCTACCGCGAATTGGGATGGCGTTATTAAGATGCTGGATATTCAAAGCGGTGAGTGTGTCGCTCAAATGAAGCCGTCAGAGGAGCATAATATCTATAAACACATTGCCTTTTCTCCTGACAGCAAATGGATTGCCACCGCGAGTATTGCCACTGCGAAGCAGGTGGGTATTATTGAGGTATTGGATGTTCAAAACGGTGTCTGCATCGCGCAGCTGGAACGGGAATCGCATGATGGACGATCAAACTATATTCCTCAACTCGGATTTTCGCCGGATGGACGGTATGTCGCTGCTACAGTAGGAAAGCAAACCTACATCTGGGATCCGAGGACAGGTGCGCCAATCGCCAAATTTACAGGTATAAAATTTGCCTTTTCCCCGGACAGCCGCCTGCTTGCGTGCGAGAATCCTTATACAATCCCTCATACGACTCCCCCTCGCGGTGCCAGCCACATCTCAGTGTGCGATATAGCGACAGGCGAGCGCATCGCTCACTTCACGGAGCATAGCGATACACTGAGGACTATCACATTTTCACCCTGCGGCCAGTTCCTTGCCGCAAGTGATGAAAACAGTAAACTACACGTATGGAATCTCACAGAGGGTTTACTGACGGAAACTCATACGGATTATGAAATGTCGCGGGTAGAGCCCATCTACTTACCAGACGGAACGCTACTTGCAACTGTGTTTACGCGTGAAACTATTGAGGTATGGAACGTCCAACAGCGGCGAAAACTATGGACTTATGAACCGCAACCTGAAAGTATTGGTGATCAATGGTTTTCAGAATGCCCGGAGCTCCCTATTGCTCATTTCCAGTCTGATGAACCGAAGCCGATTGACGAAAAACACACCTTCCCAACACTTCATGAGCCTCTGTGTTATCTATATCCGGCAGTATTTTCTCCTGATGGAGAGACACTTGCCAGCGGGAGGGCTCTAAAAGGTCTGGTGCTATGGGATATTGGACGTAAGCAGGCGCGTGATATATTCATCCATGATAAACTTTTTGTTTGTTTCGATGTTTTGGATTTTTTACCTTGTGGAGACATATTAGCTGTCAGCAGAAATCACGACACCTTCAAAGTGTGGCGCATTAGTGAAACAGAAGAAGTTTCAATTGCTGAGTTCACGTCTCCCACAGAGTTAAGACGACATGTCTTGGCGGTCTCAGGCTATCAAGTTGCCTGTGGCGGTGGCACGCTTTATCTATGGGACCTTGAGCACAACCAAAAACCGAAATCACTTATGGGACATACAGAGCACATCTGGTCGTTGGCGTTTTCGCCGGATGGCAAACGACTTGCGAGTGGATCAAGCGATAAAACTGCACGGATTTGGGATGTTGAAGCAGGCGAAGAAATAGCCATGCTGCCTTTGGATAGGCCTCGCAGGACTATGGCACTTGCCTTTTCGCCGTGTGGCGGTGTAATTGCTACAGGGATGCAAGGCGAACTTCGGTTGTGGTGTGCTGAAACGCTGACAACGCTTTTTGCGATACCACAGCCACAGACAGCGGATCCGTATGCTCTCGCTTTTTCGCCGTGTGGTAAGTATCTTGCATCTGGAACTTGGTGGCAGAAAGGGATGGAGAAGATGGCAATCCGTTTATGGGACGTTGCCACAGGCAAGAATATCCATACCTTCTGGGGACATACAACGGATGTGCAATCACTCGATTTCTCTCCGGACGGCACACTGCTGGCGAGTGGGAGTTTTGACGGCACAATCCTACTGTGGGATGTCAAACCCTTTATTGGCTCTTAAAACGTCGGACATTGAATGCCAACCTATTTTTTAAGGAGTGAATATCATGCAAGACCGCAGACCAGCACCCTTGAATATAGTATCAGGGGACCCCGAAGGAATAACATGGGCCTTACCCGAAGGCGCAATCGCCCGATTGGGAAAAGGAATTGCATCGTCTGGTCCGGGACCGAAACTGGCACTCCCACCCGGCGGCGTGTATTTCGCAGTTCAAACCCGCATAGGACTCTGGTGGTATGAAATGGCATCAAAGTCACCGATCGCGCTGTGGGAAACAGAACGAGGGTTGATAGGGAGTGCTGATTTTTCACCCGATGGCGAGTGGATCGCTATCGCCAATTGGGATGGTATCCTCAAGGTGATAGATGTTCAGAGTGGTGAGTGCATCGCACAGATGAAGCGGATGGAAGAACAGAATATCTATGCACATGTTGTCTTTTCTCCAGATCGCAAGTGGATTGCCACCGCGAATCAGAACGGCAATGTTGAAGTCTTGGATGTTCATCAGGGTGTGTGCATCGCGCAGATGGATCGGGGTGAACGTGATACGCAATCGAATGACGTTTCTCGGCTTGAGTTTTCGTCAGATGGCAAATTTCTTGCTGCTACTGTGCAAAATCCTAAAATTTATTCGTTCCGCGACGGTGAACGTAAACTCGTTAACCCTCATACAGAAGGCACGCAAACTTACGTATGGCATCCGGAGACGGGGACACCTATTGTCAAGTTTACAGGTAGTAAACTTACCTTTTCTCCGGACAGTCGATTGCTTGCTGGTGCAGCTGCTGATGCAGCTATGCGTAATGATGATCGCGTTGACCGCTGCGTCTCGGTGTGGGATGTAACAACGGGTGAACGCATTGCTCACTTCACAGGACATGGTGATTGGGTAAGTTCTGTCGCTTTTTCACCCTGCGGTGAGTTTCTCGTGTCGAGTAGTAGAGATAAAAGCCTGCGCGTCTGGGATGTCAAGAAAGGCGCACAAAAGATGGTTTATACGGACTTTGAAGAGTCTTGGGTGGAGCCGTTTTACTCATTAGAGGGCGAGCTACTTGGAATTGTAAATACACAAAACACCATTGAGGTCTGGAATATCGAATGTCATGAGAAACTATACACTTTAGAATTACCCCCGCGAAGCGTTTATGCTAATTGGTTTAAAAAATTTCCGCAACTGGCTATTGCGAACAAAAAGGCTGAGGTTGGCGATGGGCATACATCTTCAACACTTCGTGAGTTTGCCTGTTATCCAGATCCCGTAATGTTTTTGCCGGATGGAGCAACCCTTGCCGCAAAGGGCTATCGCATGGGGGTTGTGTTATGGAATGTTGGACATAAGCAGGCACGGAAAACATTACTGGAGGATAAACGTATCGCCTCTTTTACTGTTTTGCCGTGCGGAAACATGCTGGTTGGCACTTCACGAGACGGAAATGTCACTGTGTGGGATGCTGAGAAGCATGATGAACCGATTGCCGAATTTACCGAACAGACACAATCGGGATGGCGTATGGTGTTCGCACCGACAGGGGATCGGTTTGCAGTCGGAAGTAGAGAAGGCACAATCTACTTATACGATCTCAAACATAATGAGAAGTTGAAGCCTCTCACAGGACACACCGATTTGACCTGGTCGGTATTGTTCTCACCAGATGGCAAGCGACTGGTAAGTGGTTCAAGCGATAAAACTGCCCGTTTGTGGGATGTTGCGTCGGGTGAACAAATTGGGACATTTCCGTTGGATGAACCTCGGATACTTATGGGGGTAGCATTTTCACCGTGTGGCAATGTGATTGCTACAGGGATGTTCGGCGGACTCCGCTTGTGGTGTGCTGAAACATTGACAATGCTTTTGGAGATACCGCAGCCACAGACACAAAAGCCGTACGCCCTCGCTTTTTCGCCGTGTGGTAAGTACCTCGCATCTGGAACTTGGTGGCGGAGAGAGGAACAAATGGAGAAGATGGCAATCCGGTTGTGGGAGGTTGCTACCGGTGAGGAGATCACGACCCTTTGGGGACATCCAACGGATATACAGTCACTCGCCTTTTCGCCGGACAACACGCTTCTCGCAAGTGGAAGTCACGACTGCACTATCCTGTTGTGGGATGTGAAACCCTTCATCAGTTCGTAAAAGTTCATTAGGCGTAATTTCCTTGTTATCCTACCTCTCTAAGGCGGGACAGGCTATCCGTTTTGGTTTGATTTCCTGCCTTGGATATGTTATTATTTTTATATCACATTCGCGGAAATAGCAATTTTTTAAACGGAGCCGCTCGTTATGATTATCAATCGGCTTATTGTCAAAAACTGGCGGAATTTTCAGCATACTGATGTTCCGCTTAGGGAGCGGCAATTTATTGTCGGTCCGAATGCTTCAGGTAAATCCAACCTGTTAGACATTTTTCGTTTTCTGCGCGATATCGCCAAAGCCGAAGGTGGAGGACTCCAAAAAGCAATCAATGACCGAGGCGGTGTTTCCCACATTCGGTGCCTGGCCGCGCCACAGGACGTAGAGGTTTCTATTGAAATTCATATTGCCGACACGCCTGATGCCGCTGCAACATGGCGATATGGTGTCGGGTTCCAACAAGAACCGCGGGGGCAGCGCCAAACCCATCTCACATACGAACGCGTCTGGAGAGCGGATGAACTCCTTCTTGATAGACCTGATGCAGACGACAACGCAGATCCAGATCGTCTTACGCAGACCGCGCTTGAACAGAACGCTGCCAACGCGAAGTTTCGAGAGATTGGACGCTTTCTTCGCGATGTCACCTATCTTCATCTGGTACCGCAACTCATCCGTTTTGGGGACGCGATTCAAGGCAAAGTTATTGAAGACGATCCGTTTGGTCAGGCTTTTATGCAAAGAGTCGCGGGCGTGCATCCAAGCACACGCCGCGCTCGTCTCAAAAGGATTGAACGTGCCTTGAAGATTGTGGTGCCGCAGTTTGAGGAATTGGCGTTTATTCGGGATAAACGCACAGGGCATCCGCATTTACAAGCGCGTTATTCCGACTGGCAGTTGAACAAAGAGTGGCAGCGCGAAGACCAATTTTCGGATGGGACGCTTCGGTTGATTGGGCTTTTGTGGGCACTCCTTGAGAATGACTCGCTTATTTTGCTGGAGGAACCTGAACTCTCCTTAAACGTAGGCATTGTCTCTAAACTCGCACCGCTGTTTGCCCGTATACCGAGAATCCACCAGGGGCAAGTGCTTGTTAGCACACATAGCAGTACGCTTCTAACAGAACCGTGCATTGACGGCACAGAAGTGCTTTTGCTCACACCTGCCAAAAAGGGAACATCGGTTAAAGTCTCGTCTGATATTGAGGACATTCGCATCCTTTTAGAAAATGGGTTCACAGTAGGTGAGGTTGTCCTTTCACGAACCAGACCTAAAGATACTGCCGGAGTCAGTCTGATACAATGAGATTAAAGCACGTAATTCTCGCAGTTGAGGATGAACTCGGTGAAGCAGTTTCAACGCAAATTCTTAAGAGGTTTGACATCGAAATTTGGAACACAGTCTTCGGTGAAGGTTATACTTATCTTCAACGCAAAGCAATGGAGTTCAACCGTTCTGCTAACGGCGTAGCTATTTTTATGTTGACCGATTTAGATTCACCCCAAAATTGTCCACCACGACTCATCCAATCTTGGATTAAAGGGGCTCTAAATCCTCAGTTTTTCTTCCGCGTCGCAGTCATGGAGGTCGAATCTTGGGTGATGGCAGATCGGAATGGTACAGCGAATTTTCTATCAATACCTGTTAATCGCATCCCGCGAAATATTGATGAGATTCCGAATCCTAAAGAATTTCTGGTTTCACTTGCACGTCGGAGCCAAAAGAGAACGGTGCGTGAGGCATTGATTCCGGCACAGGGCGCGATTCTTCCTGTGGGCAATGAATACAACGCATTTTTGAGTAAATTTGTCAAAGAACACTGGAATTTAGAACGCGCCGCTACCACCTCTCCCAGTCTAAAACGAACATTAGACCGACTCGCACAAGGCAAAAATGTGAGTGCTAACCAGTGAACAAAAAATTTCAACGCCACATTGAAGATTTCACCTGCGCACAGTGCGGTGCTGCTGTCAACGGAAACGGCTACACCAATCACTGTCCAGAATGCCTCTGGAGTCGACACGTTGATGTCAATCCCGGCGACCGATCCGCAACCTGTCAGGGTTTAATGGAACCGGTTGGGTTTACCGTAAAACACGGCAAGTATATCCTTACGCACCGCTGCACGGCGTGCGGCATACACAAAAATAACAAAACCTCAAAGAATGACAACTTTGAGGCGATCCTTCGCTTACAAGGAGAAATAGATGTCTAAAGAAAAAATTCTGGCGATCGTATCCATCTCTGTTCTCGCTATTGCTACCGTCGTTTTGGGCATCCTGTTCTATTCAACTTCAAACGGACTCGAACAGACGCAAGCAGAATTAGCGACGACCCAAACCACACTCCAAGAAACTGAGACTGCAAAAGCGGATATCGAAAAGAAGTTAGCGGAAACCGAAAGCACATTGTCTGAAACGCGAAAGAACTTGGCAGAGACACGTTCCGAACTCGATCAAACCAAAGAGATATTGCAAAACGCAAGCGAAGCCGCTCGAAAAATCGCCGCTGAACGGAACACGCTCCAGCAGGACAAAAGTGCGCTTGAACGCGAAAAAGAGAGTCTTCGCGCAAAACTCACCGAGATTGAATCCGAATTACAACGGATCCGGGAGCAATCACAACGTTCAATTACGGCTATCCAAGAGCGGTTTAAAGATACAGTCGGTGCCGTGTTAGATGACGCAGGACGGTTGAAACTTGATGTTAAGGGGAAAATCTTGTTTGAAACAGGCAGCGCGATTCTAAGTACAGATGGGAAAGAACTTTTGGATGCAATCTCGGAAGAGGTTTTACTCAACGCAGACTATTCAGCTTACGCCATTCGGGTTGAGGGACACACAGATAACACACCCATCGGCGGCGACGCACTGCGGAACTGGAACCTCTCCACCGAACGCGCAATCGCGGCGGTGAAATACTTGCAGGAACATGCGAATGTGAGTGCGGAACGTCTGGCAGCCACTGGCTACGCCTTCTACCAACCCATAGATACTGCCGAAACGCCGGACGCGAAAGCCAAAAATCGGAGGATCGAAATTATACTCGTGCCACCACAAGATTTTCTGTCCGAACTCCTAACATCGCTCCAAAATGTGATGCAATCTATTGAAGCGAAGGCATCTCAGTAGTGTTATCTGCCTATTCTTTTTCTGCACTCGCGCGTTTTGCTTGTACCGCAAGTTCTGTCGCAAGTTTGATGAGGCGTCTCGTTTCATCAATCTGTTCGAGTATCTGCGCGTTTGTCCACGAAACAGAAGCGAGGTAACGCAACTCGTCTGGGTTGTTCAAGGTTTCAGCACCGAGTGCCACCTGAAGTCCGCTTGATGCAGCGTATCGCACACCGAGGTTCACACCAGCACCATCGAATTCCAAACTCGTCGTAATGTTGCCCCTGGCGAAAGCTGGTCGAAATTCTTTACGCAACCCAACAAACAGACCGATAGGACGTTCCGAAAACGCAAACCGCTGCGTGCCGATCCCGATGTGTCCAGAAAATTGGTGAATCCGTGGCAGATTAAAAGTTTTACTGATAGCAAGAAACGCTGAGGCACTTTCATCGGCTTCCGCTTCTGAATCCCACAAGACGATATCCCTACCAAGTTTCTCTATACCTATCGCTATACTCGGGATCGCGCCAGTCTCCGGCTCTTTTAAGAGTTGGAACTTTAAGTTCGCAGTCCGATCAGCAGAAGGTCGCTCACCATATTCGTTCCACAGGTGTGTCAACCCGACTTCAACGCGATCAAACAGTCCAAAGTTAAGACGAACCGCAACGGCATCACCCAGGTTTGTTGTAGAATGGTCCATCATCCGTTGTTGAAAACCGAGATAAGTGCCTGCTTCAAATATTCCGTGTTGCAATACTCTACCTGTTGGAATATCTACCAATCCGCTCCCTGTAAACACTTCACTGCTGACAGGCTTAGAAACCGTGATGGATGCCAAAACAATCAAGAAAAGGGAAATCGTGTGTCGAAGCATTGATGCTACTCCATATACCGGATGCCGGCAGGCGTGCCGATGATAATTTTGTCAGCACGATTGACAAAAATCCCGTTCTCTACCACACCCGGAATATTATTTAACTGCATCTCTACCACTTGCGGTTCAGGGATACCGTCAAAGTGGCAGTCAAGGATATAGTTGCCGTTGTCGGTGATGAGTGGGGATACCTCTCCGTTTTGTGAGGTATCCTGTCGGAGTGTTGATTTTCCACAAATCCGATTGACTTCGGTCTGTGTGGCTTCCCATCCGAACCGCACGATTTCCACAGGGAGCGAGAAGGTCGTGCCGAGGACACGTGATACCTTGCTTTCATCGACCACAATTAATATCTCTTTAGATGCATGAGCGATGATTTTTTCTCTAACGAGCGCGGCACCGCCACCTTTAATCAGATTAAGATGTGCGTCCACTTCATCGGCACCGTCAATAGTTAAGTCAATAGTAGGATGTGTAGCGAGCGTTGTCAAGGGTATCTTTTGTGCTATAGCGATTTTCTCGGTTCCCTCGGAGGTAGGGATTCCGATAATATCAAGTCCTTCGCGTACCATCGCTCCAAGTTTTAAGAGTGCGTAATAGACGGTGGAACCTGTCCCCAATCCTACGATCATACCGGACCGAACATCTTCTGTCGCTTTTTCTGCAGCTATTTTTTTCTGGTTTTCAGTATTCATGATGCATACAAGTTTACCAAACAATCTTCTGAAAAGCAAGTTTTTATATGGTATTCGGTCATCGGTTATCGGGAACAAACGGGTTATGTGGTTAACAAAATCACCTCTTAACTGATAACTGATAACTCACAACTGACAACTATTCCTCCAACAAAACATTTGATTCTTTTTACCGGTTGTGCTATAATACCCGTTATGAGGAATAATATTCGCCAGAGCAGCTTGGTGGTTGGACACTTGGTCGCTGAACCCGCAACTCGAATGGAAGGTTACCTCAAAGTTGGTACGATGCCTGACGGAACTGCTGTCCGACTGCCTATTGTACTCATCAACGGGAGGCACCCCGGCAAAACACTTTATATCCAAGCGATTAGCGACGGAGATGAACTCAACGGTATCGCCGTTATTCATAAAATTCTCCGGACAATCACGCCCGAGCAGTTGCACGGTAAGATTATCGCTGTGGCGATTGTTAACTTCCACGCGTTTCATGCCAAACAGGCCTTCAGTCCTGTAGATAACAGGAAAATGAACCGCTGTTTCCCGGGCAGGCGCGATGGCACGTCAAGTGAACGGATCGCCTATCATCTTTTCCATCAGGCTGTACAACAAGCAGACTACTGCCTCGATCTGCACCAAGGCGGTGTACAGCCGATGATTGATGAAGTGCGTGTCCGCGTTGATCAAAAACATACACTCCACAAGGCGTGTCTCGAACTTGCCCGCGTCTTCGGTATCGGACACATTCTCGATCAGAAGGGCCCGAAGGGACAACTCGCGCAAGCAGCACCGGAGGTCGGTATTCCAACGATCGATCCTGAATTGGGTGGAACGCACGGATGGGATGCGGCAAGCATCGAAAAAGGCGTGCGCGGCGTGCGCAATGTGCTACAATACTATCAATTTATCTCCGGAACCCCAGAGATTCCTGAGCAGCAAATCGTTGTCAAAAAATTCGCGACGCTCGTCAGTAATGAAGGCGGTTTTATTTACTATAGAGCAGAATTATATGAGCACCTTACAGCGTCTCAGCCGGTTGCTGATATTTGCGATGTCTTTGGGAATGTCCGGGAATCCATATCTTCACCCGTTGACGGTGTTTTCTGGGCGAAACCTATCTATCCGATGGTTGCGAGTGGCGGCACGGTCGGCAAAATCGGCACGCCTATTGGGTATCTCTAACATCCACGAGGAGGACACGGCTTGCACAAACAGAATCGTAAAGCCTTTATAAAAAAAATGGGGCGAGGGGGTGTTGCTATCTTCGCCAGCGCACCGCCCGCGCGGTGGAACCACGACACCGAATATCTTTATCGTCCGGATCCGAATTTTTATTACCTTACAGGGTTTGAAGAACCGGAGTCAATTTGTGTTATCGCACCTGAACATCCGAAGCACCAGTATGTCCTATTTGTGCGTCCGAAAGATAAACAAGCAGAAATCTGGAACGGCAAGCGCGTCGGTGTTCGAGACGCACGTAGACGCTACGGCGCAGATAAAGCGTATCCGATAGAGAAATTCGATGAAAAAATTGGGGAATATCTGCAGGACGCGGAACGACTCTACTATACGCTCGGTTCTAATGAAGACGTTGATACCGAGATACTTGCCCGATTTACACGCTCCGTCAAGTCAAAGGTTCGATCTGGTAAAGGGTTTGATACGCTTGTTGACCCGAGTCCCATTCTTAGCGAGCTGCGACTCATCAAAAATGAGACGGAACTGCAGCGTATCCGACAGGCAACGGAGATTACGGTCGCCGGTCATGTCGCAGCGATGAAGGCGGTTCGACCTGGACTCTATGAATACCAGTTGGAATCTCTCGTTGAATCCACGTTCCGTATGAACGGTGCTGGTGGTGCAGCGTTCCCGACGATCGTCGCAAGTGGTGGAAACGCCACAACGCTCCACTACACCACAAATGACTGCGAAATTGAGGACGGAAATCTCGTGCTCCTCGACGCAGGCGCGGAGTACGGTCGGTACGCCGGCGACGTAACCCGCACCTTCCCGGCAAGCGGCACCTTCACTGAGGCACAGCGAGAAATCTATCAGATTGTCCTTGACGCACATAAGACTATTATCGACGGTATCCGTCCAGGTGTTTCTATTGACGAACCGCACCAAAAGTCGATTGAATTGTTGACAGAGGGGATGCTAAGTCTCGGTCTTCTAAAGAAGAAGAAAAAAATAGAGAAATTGATAGAGGACGGCGCGTACCGGCAGTTTTACATGTACCGGATCGGACACATGCTCGGTTTAGATGTACACGACGTCAATTGTGTCCGCGAAGCAAACGGCGATTACAAGACCTTCCAACCCGGAATGGTAATCACCATTGAACCGGGGCTCTATGTCGCTGAAGGTACCAAAGGCGTTCCACCGCAGTACTTAGGCATCGGTGTCCGTATAGAGGACGACATCCTTGTCACAGAATCCGGCAGCGAAAACCTAACCAGCGGTGTCCCGAAAGAGATTGATGAAGTCGAAGCACTTGTCCGTGGGGCAAAGTAACTGTTCACTCTAATTCGCAATTTGAAGGAGTATGTCATGATTGAAAACTTGAGAACAACAGTAGTAGAGATGAAGGACGTAATCCGCGAAAAATACAAAGCCGAGATTAAGGGTATCTTCGGTTCCTATGTTCGGAGTGATTTTCACGCAGACAGCGATCTGGATCTCTTGGTAGATTTCGATGACGGTGCCGATCTGATGGATCAGGTCAATCTTCAACGATTTTTAGAGGATAAATTGGAATGCAAGATTGATGTAATATCACGACGCTCATGCCGAGAGAAGAAAAACTTCATGCCTCTGTTTTCAACAATGTGATTAGCCTATGAATATTGTGTGATTATAAAGGCTTGCGGAGGTAGATCTGTGTATTTTTTATATGTGTTGATTAACTGGAAAAAGCTGAAAAACCTGTGTTACAATTCTAATAACGGAGGCAACAGATGCCGAAACATGGAATTCCAAAACAAAAAAAGATGAGAGGCATGAACAAGCATCAGAAGAAAGCGCATCGTCGCGGTGAAGATCGCTTGCGTGGCAACGAAGTTGAATACTATCTTGAACTTGCTTACTCTTCCAACGCGGAGGATCGCGTCGAGGCGATGGACAATCTCTGTCCCTGTCATGTTCGGAAAAGCATCGACAAAGTTTGGGTGGCACTCTACAAAGGTATGGTCGATCCCGATCTGCGGGTCCGCAGAGCCGCATGGCACACGCTCGATGACGGCGGAAACCCGAACGATCCGAGACTCCAACCGCTCCTCGAAAAAATCGCTAAAGAGGAAACCGATGCCAAGTTACGTCAACGCGCACTTGACCTCATCGCCGCGACGCGGAAGGTCGAAGATCAGAAAGAAATGTTGTTGGCACAAAAAACGCACACCTTCTCTGGACGCTGTGATTGGTGTGGCGCATCAAATGTGCCTGTCAGTTATGATTATGAAACAGAGTTTGAAACGAACGGGACCAAACGTTTCGCCTTGGTCTGTGAAGCGTGTGAAACCGTATAGACCTCTGGCAGTTAGGTTTCACGCACGATTTGTAAAGAATAAAGTTTGTGAAAGGTGCTATGGCGACCCAAAACCAATTATTTGAAGGATACACCGATTTCATCGCGACTCGCGGCGTTAAAGAATATCGCGAGACGATTCCTGTCTGGATAAACGCTGACGATGTTGTGTTAGAAATCGGTTGTGAGTGGGGAACAACGACAACCTTGATCGCGCCGCATTGTCAGAAAGTTATCGGCACCGACATCAGTCCTAAATGTATTGAACGTGCAAAGGAAAAGCACCCCGAACTCCATTTTGAGGTGCTTGACGGCTTCGATGTCAGAGCAGCGTTAGACCTCGGCGAACCGTTCAGCAAAATTTACATTGATATGTCTGGCATATCAGGCTACAACTCGCTACTTGACACAATTGCACTCCTTACGTCGTACGCCACTGTGCTACGTCCAGAGGCGATCATTGTTAAAAGTAGCGCGTTGAAACGTTTCGCTGGACACTGTAATCCGTGGCGTTCCCCGCCCAAAGAATCTCACACGGTCCCAAACCGCTCTTAACTCTCACTGCGAGGCAAACTGACAACTCTAAAAAAAAATGAAGGGAAGTTGATTTCAATGCAACGAACTAAACAACACCCAAATAAAGTGAGTTTTATATGATACCAGATGATGTGTACGTACACCAAACGGTAGAGGGTGATGCCGAGGCATTCAACGAGCTCGTGAATCGGCATCATTCAAAGATTTATGGGCTCGCATATCGGATGCTCGGTAATCCCGATGATGCCGCCGATGCGACCCAAGAAACATTTTTAGAAGCATACAAGTCCGTTAAAACGTTCCATTTTCAGTCGCAGTTCGGCACTTGGCTATATCGCATCGGTATCAATACATGCCAGCAGTATATCCGTAAATCGCAATCAAACGATCGGAAGCTGACCGCTTACACCAGAGAAGCGGAAATCCATGGGCCCGCTTCTGAGAACGATTCGCCTGAACGCATGGCGATTCAAACCGAGCAGAATGAGATCGTTCAAGATGCGATCGGTCAGTTGCCGCCAAAGCAACGCGAGGTTGTCACGCTCTATTACATGCAACACCTCAAGTATCGCGAAATTGCGGAGATACTGAAATGTTCAGAAGGCACGGTCGCCTCTCGGTTGAACCAAGCCCTGAAAAATCTCAAGCGGAAGCTGAGCAAATATTATCTCCAAGGAGGGGTACCACAATGAATTGCGAACAGACGCTTAACAATTTGCCTCACTTCGTCGTAGAAGAAAATCCAAAAACGACGGATCGAGTTTCTGCGGGGACGTCGCAGCGTGCAGTATTGGAACACCTTCGGAGCTGCCCAGAATGTCAGATGGCATACGAAGCGTTGTGGCACACCGCCAGTGTACTGGAGAGCACAGATGAACCTGTCCCACCACCGGAATTGGCGGGTAACATTCATGCGCGCGTACGCGAACTCCATCAACGGAAGCAACTATCATTTTTTGCGAATCCATTGGCGTGGTGTCTCAATCGGTTGGCACTGGATTTCTCACCGCGGGTCGTTAACGCTACCGCATTAATTTTTTTGCTCATGGTCACCGGCTTTGGCGCGAAACTTGTGTTTTTTACAAACCCGCCCGAACCAGATTCTGGCTTGATAGCGATGAAACAGACAATGCTCAATAACATCAGAATCTCCACGGCTCCATGGGCGGTGCTTAAAGATACTGAAACGCACACGGAAGATGGACGGACATCGCAGCAATCAATAGTGGCTGTCGAAGGTGCGCATAATCACTTCTTTAATCCAACGCGAAATTCATCGAAGATATGGCATACGGAGACTCCAGATGCTAACGGACACACGGGTGAAACGAGCGTTGCTAATTATCTACAAAACAAGGTGAGCGAAAAACTAACCGTGTTTTGGAATAACATTAAAACAGAATTGTAGGAACGTGAAGATGGATAGGTTCTCCTCAACTTCCCTCTCCTTTGCTGGCGCGGTTTAAAACGGTGTTGGTGCCGTGTTAATCCGAGATGTTACGACGGCGTATTTCCTAAATACAAATTGTTAGGCGAGGTCCTTGTGCCTCGCCTGTATTATTTATAAGTACAGGGCTTAGGCAAATTGCGTCCCTCTGAAAAAAGATTGACATATAACCATTTTTCATTTATAATAACGCAAAATCTGGCACGCTGGAAAGTAAAGTAAGAGAATGGCCTCAACACAAGAAACATCTTACCAAGAACCGCTTCTGGAAATTTCTGGATTAAAGACAGTCTTCCCAACAGACGATGGCATCGTAAACGCCGTCAATGATGTCAGTTTCTCTATTGCACGTGGGCAGACTGTAGGCGTTGTCGGTGAAAGCGGTTGTGGGAAAAGTATCACCGGACTTTCGCTGCTCCAACTCGTACCATCGCCGGGCAGAATTGAAGCCGGTGAAATTCTATTTTATCGCAATGGTGGTGACGAACCGTTGGATATTGCACAGGTGCAACCAAAAAGCGAGTTGATACGCCAGATCCGAGGCAACGAAATAGCCATCATTTTCCAGGAACCGATGACCTCGCTGAATCCGGTTTATACCGTTGGAGACCAGATCGCCGAAGCTGTCGCCTTACATCAACAGGTAGATAAAAAAACTGCCCATGAACGCGCAATTGAGATGCTCGTCCGCGTCGGTATCCCCGCGCCAACACAACGCGTCGATGAGTACCCACACCAACTCTCAGGTGGCATGCGTCAACGCGTCATGATCGCAATGGCACTCTGCTGTTCACCGACACTGCTCATTGCAGATGAACCGACGACTGCGCTTGATGTAACCATCCAAGCACAGGTACTCGGACTTATGCAAGAACTCCAAGCGGAAATGGGGATGGCAATTATGCTTATCACACACGACCTCGGCGTGATCGCGGACCTCGCTGATGAGGTGGTCGTCATGTACGCAGGACGTGTCGTTGAAAGAGGGCGCGTTGATGACATCTTCTATAATCCGTTGCATCCGTACACACAAGGCTTGCTCAGGTCTATTCCTGTTCTCGGTAGAACGGTGCAGAAAACCTTACCCTCTATACCGGGGACAGTGCCACACCCGCTGGCATTGCCAACAGGGTGTTCGTTTCAGCCTCGCTGTCCCGAGCGGATGCCGGAATGTGAGCAGATGCCCGAACTTGAGATAACGAGTGATGGCACGCAAGCTGTGCGATGTTGGCTTCACGCCGATTCAGCAACATAAACCGCAAACTGCCAAGTACGCTACAAATTAGTCAGAAACCGGTTTTCGACAACGGAGAAAACCGAGCGGAAACCCTATATTTAAAAAATAAAAATATGAAATTGCTTCAGGTGAACGACCTCCGAAAATACTTTCCTATACAGAAAGGGATCTTTCAACGCACCGTCGGTTATGTAAAAGCGGTGGACGGGATTAGTTTTGATGTGCAACGCGGCGAAACGCTTGGGCTTGTCGGCGAAAGCGGCTGTGGAAAGACGACTGCAGGCCGATGTCTCCTCCGGTTAATACCGGCTACCAGTGGCAGTTTCATTTTCGGTGAGGAACAGGTGGATTTGGCGAAATTGACGCACCGCGAGATGCAACCTTTTCGGAAACGCATCCAAATGATCTTCCAAGACCCGCATGCGTCGCTCAACCCACGAATGACGGTAGCAGATATCGTCGGGGAACCGATGCGGGTCAATCGGACCGAAAAAGGGACAGCACTTCAGGATCGGATCGTGGAACTACTTGAATCTGTTGGCTTGCGATCCCAAGATATGCGCCGGTATCCACACGCTTTTAGCGGCGGTCAACGCCAGCGCATCGGCATCGCGCGGGCGTTAGCACTCCAACCGGAACTTATCGTCGCAGATGAACCTGTCTCAGCGTTAGATGTCTCGGTGCAAGCGCAAATTCTCAACCTATTGGCAGAACTCCGCGAACAGTTCAATCTCTCTTACATCTTTATCGCACACGATTTGAGCGTTGTCGAACACATCAGTGACCGCGTCGCAGTCATGTATCTCGGCAAAATTGTAGAGATTAGCGATGCCGAGACGCTCTATCAATCACCGCAGCATCCGTATACAGAGGCGTTAATATCCGCTGTGCCGCTCCCGGATCCGAATGCGCAGCGGAAACGTGAGCATATTCGCCTTGAGGGGGATGTGCCTGATCCTTCGCAGCCGCCGACTGGCTGCTATTTTCATCCGCGCTGTCGTTACGCAACCGATCTATGCAAACAGGAAACACCAAAACTCCGAGAAGTTACACCGGGGGTTCAGGTAGCATGTCACCACAGTGATACGTTGGAGTTACAGGGAGTTTAGCGATGTCAAAGCAGAAAATGTCTCCAGATGAACTCTCAGCATGCAGAAAACGGCTGGAACAAGTATGGAAAAACCGAGTGATGGACGAAGGGTTGCTCCATCAGGCATGGCACGCGGCGCATGAGGTCGCTGCACTACTTTACGACGACTTCAACGCAACCCAAGTCTTCGTCTTCGGTTCACTCACAGAACCCATGTGGTTCACAAAGGGATCGGATATCGATATCGCTGTGTCCGGCCTCTCCAACGATGCCTACGATAAAGCGTACGGAAAGATCATATATTTCGATGCTCCGTTCAAAATAGATTTCATCAATTTTGATAGGACGAAGGGACTTTTCAGAGAGCGAGTGAAATATCAAGCGATTCCTATCGAAAGGGGCGTACGTCTTGTATTGTGGCAGACGCTTTATAAACACCTTCAGCGACAGGTTTTTTCGACCGAGGATGGAGATATTTACGAAATGAACCGAAAAAGGTTGACACAACGTATTAATGATGAACTTGAAAAAATAGAATCTACCGCTGGTGGCATCACCAAAGCCCTGGAAGATATTGAAGTACTTCCTGTTGCTGCCAGACCCTATATACAAGAGTCGATGGAAAAAAAACTTGCTGATGTCTACAACGGTATAGAGAACATTTTTACGAGAGTTGCCCGTGAAGTGGATATGCACGTGCCGACTGGTGATAGTTGGCATAAGGACCTACTGGCGCAAATGACAGAACAGCGACCAGAACGGCCGCCCGTGATTTCCGAAAATAACTTTCTTCCATTAGGAACTCTCTTGAAATTTCGTCATGCGTTCAATAATATCTACGGCGAAGAATTGGTTTATGAAGAAATCGAACCACATGCGAAGTCCATTGACGAACTGTTTGCAAGCGTATCTCAAGACCTAAATACGTTCACTGACTTCCTCAAAAGGCGTGAAGAGGACGCTTAAAATGCGAAAACCAACAAAAACATCTCAGATTGCAATTTGGCATTTCATTCAAGGATTGTTCATCTTACTAATTTTCATCACTGGATGCTCAGGCAGCCGATTAGAAGATACTTCCGATTTTCCGAGTGGGATTGAGGCGAAAGAGGCACCGATGTGGGCAAAATGGGTCGCGGCAGGTAAACTCCCGCCGCTGTCAGAACGGCTCCCAGAGAACCCGCTCGTCGCCAAAATGGATTTCGACGGATATGAAGGGCCGGGACCCTACGGTGGGACATGGCACCGGTTTCACACACATCCGGATTTAGGGACGTGGAAGATGACAGCAGGATATGCCCCGCTCATCCGCTGGAAATTTGATGCCTCTGGTTTGGAACCCGGTTTAGCAGAGTCGTGGGAATTCAATGAAGACGGGAGTATGTTGACGTTGCATCTACGCAAAGGGGTCAAATGGTCGGATGGGTATCCTTATACTTCTGCCTCGTTCGCTTACTATTATCAACTTTGTCTTGATGAACGGCACAAATACGGTGCACCTGTCTGGTGTAAGGTCAACGGCATTCCGATGGAAGTTGAAACACCCGATGACTATACAATCGTGATGAAATTCGCCGGTCCCAACTGGCTTGTACCGCTTTGGTTGGCGACCGGTTTTTGGTGGTGTAATCAATACAACATCCCAGCGCACCACATGCAGCAGTTCCACCCAGACAGCAACCCAGCGTATACCGATTTCATCCGATTCGAGAAAGAAAATATCCCACATCAAAACCCGGAGCGTCCGACGCTGTGGCCCTGGCGCGTGACAAAATACGAAAAGGGTGGCTTTCGCGTTGAGCTTGAACGAAACCCCTATTATTACGTCGTCGATACGCTCGGCAGACAACTCCCTTACATCGACAAAATCAAGACGAGTTTGGTCCCCGAACCCCAAGTGCGCGTGCTTAAAATCCTCGCGGGCGAGATTGACTGCCAATACCGCGGGATGGAACTCCGCGATCTCGCGCTCTATCTGAAAGGACAGGAGAAAGGCGGCTATAAGGTCCGGCGCTGGAAAAGCACGGCTGGTGCGCAACCGGCTATCCTGATAAACTGGACCGCGCCCGACCCAGTGTTAAGAAAACTTATCCGCGACCAAAGGTTCCGCAAGGCACTCGCTTATGGTATTGACCGCGTGAAATGTAACGAAATCGCATGGCGTGGGTTGTTGGAACCGCAGGCAGCGACAGTTAGCCAAGAGGGATGGCATTTCGCTGATGAAGACGGGCAAACCCTCTTTGAGGAATGGAAACGCGCGGATGCGGATTTCGATATCGCCGCGGGAAATCGCCTCTTAGATGAAATGGGACTCACCGCGCGGGATAAAGACGGTTATAGACTACGTCCTGATGGGAAGCGGATTGAGATACTCATGGATGTTCCGAGTTCCAATCTCAACAGCCAAGAAAACGATATCGGGTTGATTATTCAAGAGGGATGGGAGCAGCTCGGTCTGCAAACCTTGCTCTATACGCCGCCCGGCGCCGAATTGAGTCTCCGCCGTACACTCGGCAAATTCACAATCAGTATGCACGGTGAAGCAGAGATGGACCTTTTTACGTATCCAGATTGGGTATTTCCAACACTCGCAAAGTACTGGCACCCGAAGGTCGGGAAGTGGTATGAAACCGGTGGTGAAAAGGGGGAACCTCCCACTGGACCGCTAAAGAAACTGCTTGACTTATACGATGCAATTAAACGCGAACCTGACGAGAAACAGCGGCACCAATACGTTCGGGATGCTGTTAGGATTCACATTGACGAGGGACCGTTTCACCTCGGTTCCGCAGCGCGCTCGCCCTCGCTCTTGGTCGTCGCTGACCATTTCCACAACGTACCAAATGACGGCATTTTAGGGCCGTGGGCGATTGTCACACCCGCGACCCATTATCCCGAACAGTGTTGGATAGCTAAGGAATAGTTGTCAGTTGTCAGTACCCAGTTGTCAGTTAAGAGGACTCTTGTAACTGAAAACTGTTAACTATTAAAACTGACAACTGAAGATTTTTGCGCAGAAAAAATCGTATTCTCACTGCGAAGCAAACTGACAACTTTAAAAAAAGGAGACACACCCATAATTACCTATATTATTCGCCGATGTCTCATCGCTGTTCCGACACTTCTGGCGATTTCTATCATCTCTTTCATTATTATCCAACTGCCCCAAGGCGATTACCTCGATCGCGAAATTCAACGGTTAGAGGAGGAGTTCGGCGACAGCAGTTCGCTCGCACAAGTCGAGGAATTGCGCGAACGGTACGGGTTGAACGCGCCGTTGTGGAAGCGTTACCTCATCTGGATCAGTGGCTTTGTTCGCGGTAATTTCGGTGAATCATTTGAGTATAAACGCGAAGTCGATGAACTGATATGGGACCGAATCGCCTTTACGCTTATTATCTCTGTCGGATCGCTCATCTTTACCTACGTTATTGCTATTCCGCTCGGGATTTATTCCGCAACGCATCAATACAAATGGTCAGATCACTTCCTTACCTTCCTCAGCTTTGTCGGCATGTCGATACCAGCGTTTCTCTTGGCACTCTCATTAATGGTGTTTGCGTTTGACATCTTTGGCGTTCCACTGTTCGGGCTATTTTCGGCTTACTATGAAGGCGCGCCGTGGACCTGGGGCAAACTGGGCGATCTTTTCAAACACCTCTGGATTCCAGTGATTGTTGTCGGTATTAATGGGACTGCAAGTTTAATGCGGATTATGCGGGGTAACCTGCTTGATGTGTTAGGGCAGCCCTTTGTTCAAACAGCACGTGCAAAAGGACTCAAAGAAATTGTCGTAGTCGGGAAACATGCCGTGCGCATTGCGATTAATCCACTCATTAGTATTTTAGGCATGAGCCTGCCCGGTATCCTTTCGGGTTCAGCGATTGTCTCAATCGTCTTGGGCTTGCCGACTGTCGGCCCGATCCTTTTACGGAGTCTGTTGAACGAGGATATTTATCTCGCTGGGACGCTGATTATGATGTTGAGTCTCCTTTTAGTTATCGGCAACCTGCTCGCAGATATAGCCTTAGCGTGGGTAGATCCGAGGATTCGTTATGAATGATTTTTTATATTACCTTGCGGTTGAATGAAACGGGTTTGGCACTTAATGCGCTATTGTGTAATCCGCTCTCTATTTTGCGGCGTACTTGAAGAAACACTGTCGTCGCATTGGATTTTAGCGTTTGCAAAAACTCATAAGCGATCTGCTTCATTACGAGCTACGTTTTTGGTTCTTTTCATTGGAGCAGAAACCCAATAGTTAAAAAAATATGAAATCTACAATCGAGACAGCAGAAGAGATTAAGGGGACAGGCGACCCGTGGACAGATGGGGGGCAGCTAAGTTACCGACAACTGATCTGGCGGCGGTTCCGCAAGAACCGAATGGGGGTCATTGCTGGCGCGCTTTTGCTTCTTTTTTACATGCTCGCGATCAGCGCAGACTTTTTCGCACCTTATCACTATAACGAAATCAACATGCGACTGCGGCACGTACCGCCGCAACGCCTCCATTTCTCAGTCAGCGATGGGTTCTATGTCCACGGTTTGAAATCGGTCCGCAATCCAGAAAGTCTTGAGTTAGAGTTCACGAAAGATATGGAGCAACGGCATCCGGTTGAATTCCTTTTCAAGGATGCCGACGGTAGGCGACACCTGTTCAGTTCCGCGGGGCCGATGTTCCTATTAGGCACTGACCGGATGGGGCGCGATCTGTTTTCACGGATCATGTACGGCGCGCGTGTGTCGATGACAATCGGCTTGGTCGGTGTCTTTTTGAGTATCGTCCTCGGTTCTATCCTCGGCACTGTATCTGGATACTGGGGTGGATGGGTCGATAACCTGATCCAACGGATTATTGAGATTCTATCGGCATTCCCTGACATCCCCCTCTGGATGGCACTCGGTGCCGCACTTCCACCGGGTTGGTCAAGCATCCAAATATACTTCGGGATTACGATTATTTTGTCGATTATCCGTTGGGGTGGATTGGCGCGGCAGGTGCGTGGAAAGGTCTTGGCGTATCGGGAGAGCGATTTCGTGATGGCGGCGCGTGCCGCCGGCGCGGGGCATTGGCACATCATCACAAAGCATCTGTTACCGGGATGTTATAGCCATATCATCGTTATCGCAACACTTGCGATCCCCGGTATGATTTTGGGGGAGACCGCGCTCAGTTTCTTAGGCCTGGGGATCCGTCCACCGATGACGAGCTGGGGCGTACTCTTAGAAGAGGCGCAACGCGTCACTGTTCTGCTGCATTACCCGTGGCTCATTTTCCCAGCGGTACCAGTGCTTGTCGTTGTCATCGCTTTTAACTTCTTAGGAGATGCACTCCGCGATGCCGCAGATCCATACTCAGATTAAAAATGGTCATCAGTTATCGGTTATCGGTTTTCAGTTACAAGAGTCCTCTTAACTGAAAACTGAGTCCTGACAACTGACAACTATTCCCCTGACAACTACCAAAAAAGGAAACAACATGTCAACAAACACAGACCTCGGATTCTTTGCAACAGATGTTTCGTTCACAGACAAGTCCGCAATTGTGACGGGTTCCAGTCGCGGGATCGGACGCGCAATCGCTATTGAATTAGCGCGCCAAGGCGCTGACGTGCTTATCAACTACAACCAAAATCGTGATGCCGCTGAATCCGTTCAGCAAGAGATAGAAGCACTCGGCAGAAAAGCGGTTATTATTCAAGCCGACATCAGTGACCTTGATTCACACGAAAGACTGCTTAACACCGCGCACGATGCCTTCGGGAAGGTGGACATCCTCATCAACAACGCCGGTATCACGCGTATCGCTGATATTCTTGAGGAGACACCGGAACAGTTTGATCTGATTGTCAATACCAATCTCAAGGCGACCCATTTCCTCACGCAGCGCGTCGCGAATTACATGGTCGCAAACGCGGTTCGCGGGTGTATCATCTATACGCTCTCAATCTCCGATACAGTGGCATCCGACAACCGCACTGCCTATTGTATCTCGAAAGCGGGGTTAGAGATGAGCATGCGCGCCTACGCTGGACGCTTAGCACCGCACGGCATTAAAGTGAACGGCATCGCTGCGGGTGTGATTGATACAGACCTCTCGCGTGTCCGTATCCCGGATTATGAGGAAGCGGCGGAGAAAGGTTACATCTTTATGGTCCGCGCCGGCGCGCCTGAAGATGTCGCACACGCCACCATTTCTGCGATGAAACTTTACGATACGGGGGTTGTTCTCCCCGCTGCAGGTGGCGTGATGACCCCCCTATTGAATCTTAGGTCTATGGCGGAGCTAAATATGAATAAATCTTAGAGTGGGTGTTGGAACATCCGTTATTCTTTCTTCAAATTCCGGGGATTTTTGTGGTACAATAAGTTAGTAGGAGCGTTGCGCGTATAGAAGCAGAAAAACATTTTTTTCAGGAGGTAACTATGTCAGAAGATATTAGAATATCCATGTTTGAAGTTGTGGGCAGCCCTTTCTGCGTTGCCTCCGATGATGGGGAAAAGATTCATAAGCACCTTGACGCTGCGCTGAGGGCAAATCAAGAGGTTGTACTCTCGTTTCATAATGTTACAGCACTAACTGGGGCTTTCTTAAGTGCCGCGATCGGTCAGTTATATGGCACATTCAGTGAAGAAAAAATAGAATCTCTGTTGAAGGTAGAGGATGCAAAGTCAGATGATCTTAGATTGTTGAGGAGTGCTGTTAACAATGCCAAGTTGTACTTCAAAAACCCTGAACGATTCAACCAAGCGATACGAGAAGTAATGGGCGACGAGGTTGGTGATGTATAAAGCACAGGTCATAACGGCTCTCTGCAAGAACAACGGATTCACCTTAATAACAAACGACAGCGATTTCAAAACCCAGGATATCCCCATCCTTACTGCGAATTCCAATCTCCTTTAGTTGGAGGCAGAACAACAAAAGACAATCTCAATTGTTCCGCCAAATGTAGTGCAATTTCGCTTAACACCACATCAAACGCGTTACATAATCCCAATATCCCGTAATATTGACTTCTTGATTTTGCAGACCATCGTATACGCCGGATCGAAGACGTTACCCATATCATACTCTACGGCTTGCCCTAATAGGATGTGCGCTGCGCGTTTCTCTAAACCGAGTTCACCCAACCATCGGAGGAGTTCTGTCGTGGCGTGTTGTACCGCCTGATCTAACGGTCGTGCATTGCCCGCCGTGAGGATATAATCACTGTTCTCGGCACGGGGCCAATTGATGCCCTTCCCCTTGAGCACTTCAACTGTAAACTGCACATCAAACGAGATTTCGATACCGGTACCAACGATTTCGCCATCACCCTGCACAGCGTGTCCGTCACCGAGATGGAAAAGTGCGCCGGGGACAAAGACAGGCAAGTAGACGGTGACACCCTCTTTAAAACCGCGATAGTCCATATTGCCACCGTGTGTTGAGGAAGTTGCTGTTGAGATCGCTTGACCCCGCGGTGGCGCGACACCGAAACATCCGACCATCGGTTCGAGCGGGAGCGTCAGTTTACCCAACTGCGTCTCTGGTGTCATCAACGTCGCTGTCCACTGCTCCACGTCCACATGCCACTCAGCGAGACCGCCTTCCGGCATCTCGGACGCGACATAGTGCGGATCGAGAACATTGGGCGCAACAACCATAGCCGTCCGTCCGATTGAACGATTCGGGACGATCCGATCAAAGTGGACTGATAACGTATCACCGGGTTTTGCTGATTCTATGTAAAAAGGACCTGTTTGTGGGTTCCCTCTTTCGGTTACCTGTGTATCCGTGGCATCGTACCCGGCGTTATCCACCGTAGTTGTGAAAACGGTATCGCCGCTCTCAATATGTAGCACCGGTTCGTGTGCACCAATTGCTGTGTAATAGACAGTCGGTTCAAAGTGATGTGTCGCCATTTTAAAATCCCTCCAAATTTTCCCCAATTCCGATTTTCCCCAGGCCGGTAGGTGCGGTTTACCGAATTAATCTTTTAATCTTCATCAAACCCCGCCTACCGAATACGGTAGTGTAAAACCAATTTCGTGAACAATATACCATGTTTGAGAGGCACCGTCAAGATAGGAATATTCAGTTTCAGGTTTCCAAAAAACATTTGACATCCCGAAGTCCCTATGCTAAACTCTTAAAAAATCCAAACAATCCAACCGGAAAAGGATATATCATGAAGCAAATTTTTAAATGCACAAATAGCGTGGTTTTGGCAGTTATTGCGCTTTTTATTTTTCTTGCGAACGCCAACGCCGAACACGACTGGACAGACCAGATTGCCGCCTATAAACCGATGGTGGTGAATGTCGAAACCTCCTCAGAGGTTGTTTTTGAAACAGAAGTGAAAGGCACAAATTTTGCCACCGGCTTTGTTGTAGATGCGGAACACGGGATTATCGCCACGAACCGCCATGTCACCGGCAGCAGCCCTTCTTATGTCAAAATTAACTTCCACGACGGCAGTTTTACGGAAGCACGGATTCTCTACTACGATCCGACACACGACTTCGGGTTTTATCAGATTGATCCCGCCGAGGTTGATTTTGAACTGCAAGCCGTTGAACTCGGCGAATGGGATGCACTCTCCCTTGGCGATGAACTCCTGCTCATCGGGAACAACGAGAAAGAGGAATATACGATCAAATTCGGAAGGATCACGAACCTGAATGTTAACAAAGGTGACCGGCACTCCAGTTACATTCACACCACATTCGACCGGACAGGCGGCTCAAGCGGAAGTCCGGTGTGGAATACCGCGGGGCAAGTGGTCGCTATCCACGCACGTGGGACGGATACCTCCAGCTTTGAACTCCCGATCGATTACCTCTATGATGCGCTTGAGTTAATTCGGAACAAGATAGCGATCCAACGCGGCGAAATCGGCGTAGATCTGGAACTCATCTCTATCGGCGAAGCCATCAAACACTTCAATTTCCCCGCGGAGTTGCGGAAAGAGATTGGGCCTTCTAAGGCAGGAACGCCAAAAGTCATCCAAATTGAATCTATTGTACCGAGGACAACGGGTGAAGCAGACCTTCGTGCATCCGATATTATCTATCGCATCAATAACAAACCCATCAAGGACGACCTCTATACCTTCGATGCTGTCCTGAATCAGAATGTTGGAAAAAGCGTCAATCTCGACATCTATCGGAACGGAGAAAATCTGAGTATTGATGTGCCTGTGGAGGATTTGGAGGCGAAGAAGGTGACTCGGTTCGTCAGGTTTGGCGGTGCAATCTTTCACGATATTACACCGCAATTGCGCCGTATCCTTTTCTTGGAAGCCGACGGTGTCTATCTACCGCATGCTGTTGCGGGGAGCAGTTTTTCGCGCGTCGGTCTACAAGAGCGGAATGGGAACTCTAAAATTGTGATCCTCGATATAAATGGGAAGCAGATCCGTAATCTCGACGACTTCATTGAAGCGTGCCAAGCGATTACGGATGGGCAGCATACTTATGTTGTTGTCCGAGATTTCAACCTGTTCGACAGCTCACCGACACCGAAGAGTTTAACGCTCAACCTCAAATTCGGTCCCTTGCAGCAGTTTGAGTGGAATCAAGCGGTATTGGACTGGAAAGAGGTAGGTGATGAATAGTTGTCAGTTATCGGTTATCAGTTATCAGTCAAAGAGGTTTTGGCTTAACTGTAGCATATCTTAACTGACAACTGACGACTAAAAACTGATAACTATGCCAATGAAATCGGACGCGAAATGCTTTTCAAAAATTCGGGCATAGTCGATATGGATGCCTTTCCACGCAACACCTATTCCAACTGTCCATGCCCCGTTTGAAAAGCCGAGTCGGATAGGGACAATAGGGAACCGATCCCACTCGGCACCGATGTACACCTCCGGCGTTGTTCGGTCAGTAGGGAAGGCAATATCTACTGAGAATTGGTATGCGTCGTAGCGATAAGCGGTGCCGAGTGTCAGCCATTGGATACCAGAACCTTCAAGGTTTTGTGCAAGACATCCGAATTTGAGGTTTCGGCGCAGTTTGAAAAGCAGTCCGATGTCGTAGTTTGCCTGATACCCGAAGAATTGATAGACATCGGAGGGATGTCTTCTCTTAAACTTGAGGCTTAGTCCTGCGGCGGCGAACGGACCGAGTTGACGTGCGATGCTATAATAGTTGAAATCGGGAACACCGCTGTCAACGCCGATGGCGATTTTGTTGCCCCAGAAAAGACTATAACCGCGGTAGCTATAGCCGATCCCTTTTGGGTCGAACCGATAATCCTCTCGGTTGTAAAACTTATTGACCCCGAAAAGTTTCACACCTTGCCACTGGCTCAGTCCAGCAGGGTTCCAAAAACCGGCAGTGGCATCGTCAGCAACAGCGGTGAAAGCGTTTCCTATTCCTAACGCACGCGCACCGACGTAGAGCGGACGAGATACCTCTATCGGAAACGCCGCTTGCAGTGCCAACGGGCACATCAACAACAGACAGAGAAAAATGTATACGGTTCGCATCGCTAACAATTTAGCACGAAAGAAACAACATCGCAAGGAGAAATGAAAATTAAATCACTTGACAGCCATCGTGGACTTCTGTTATCCTAATAGGTAAAAGGAGAAAACCTCATGGCAAATCACTTTAATGACCTATTATTACAAACACTGAAAGAGGTCAGCATCCGATTAGAACGCCTTGAAGGCCGCGTAGATCACATCATAAATGAAAAAGCCGACAAGGCAGATGTACAGAACCTGAAGGCGGATGGACAGGAATTTAAGGCAGAACTCAAATCCATTACCGAAAAACTCGACCAAAAAGCCGACAAGACAGATGTAGAGGACCTGAAAGCAGAACTCAAATCTGTCACCGAAAAACTCGACCAAAAAGCCGACAAGACAGATGTAGAGGACCTGAAAGCAGAACTCAAATCTGTCACCGAAAAACTCGACCAAAAAGCCGACAAGACAGATGTCAATACACTTAGCGACGAAGTCCGGTCACAGGCCCAACGGCTTGATCGCATTGAGACAGGGATTAAAACCCTCCAATGGACAATGACAGCTGGTCTCGCTATACTTGGCATCATTCTCGCTTTCGTCCGGTCATGCTAACACGGCACAAAAGACCCAAAATAAAATGCAAAATACACCCATCGGCACCCTCTATCTTGTTAGCACACCGATCGGGAATTTAGAAGACATTACCCTGCGTGCGCTCCGCATCCTCAAAGAGGTAGACCTCATCGCCGCTGAAGACACACGTCAAACACGCCGTCTTCTAACACACTACAACATTCAGACCCCTCTCACAAGTTACTTTGAAGGCAACCAGCAAGTGAAATGCGGCAAACTGATTGATCGCATGAAAACAGGTGAGAGGATTGCGCTTGTTTCAGATGCTGGCACGCCTATCATTTCAGACCCTGGGTATCCACTCCTGCGTGGCTGTATCACCTCAGAAATCCCGATTGTCCCGATTCCGGGGGCATCAGCAGTTATCACAGCAGCATCGGTTTCTGGATTACCCCTGCATAACTTTACCTTTGAAGGCTTCCTCTCCCCAAAATCGGGAAAAAGAAAACGTCAATTAAGTGTACTCACCGATGAAGAAAGGACGTTAATTTTCTTTGAATCTCCGCACCGTCTCTGCCGCTTCCTTGAAGATGTCTTTGAAGTGATCGGTGAACGCGACATTGTCGTTACCCGCGAGTTGACCAAAAAATTTGAAGATATATTCCGTGGGAATGTGAGTGAAGCGTTGGAGAAATTCCGAGGGATCGAACCGCGCGGGGAGTTTACGATCCTTATTGCGGGGAAACGGAGGAAAAATGACAATTGATGCAATCTCACAAATTTCCGTTATCGGTGCCGGTCTGATGGGTCACGGCATCGCGCAGGAATTCGCAAGCGCAGGCTATCATGTCCTTATGCACGATGTCACCGAGACACACCTCGAAACAGCACGTATGCAAATTGAGAACAACCTGGGTGTGCTTGCTGAAAACGGAGTTATCGTCAAAGAGAATATCGCGCCGACGTTACAACGAATCCAGACTGCCAGCGAACTGTCCGTAGTCGCCGAAAACGCCGATTTTGTTGTTGAAGCCGTCACCGAGAATTTGGCACTAAAACAGCAGATATTTGAGGAATTAGATGTCATCTGTCCATCCCATACAATTTTGGCGAGCAATACGACCGCATTGATGCCGAGCCAGATCGGTGTGAAGGCAAAGCGCAAAGATAAGATACTCAACACACATTATTTTAATCCACCCTACTTGATTCCATTGGTCGAACTTATTCGGAGTCCTGATACCTCTGATGAAACCGTTACAGTGACGTTCGATCTCTTGACCACCATCGGGAAAACGCCTGCGATTATTGAAAAAGAGGCACTCGGTTTCGTTGGACCGAGGTTGCAAGCCGCCCTCATTCGAGAAGCGTTCGCTATTGTCGAGCAAGGCATCGCCAGTGCGGAGACCGTTGATCTTGTCGTCCGGAATAGCTTCGGACGAAGGCTCAGTGTCGCCGGCCCTTTTGAGGTATTTGAACTTGCAGGATGGGACCTCGTGCTTGCCGCCTTTGAAGCACTTTATAAAGACCTCAACAGCTCGTCTGACATCAATCCGCTTCTTCGACAAATGGTTGAATCCGGTAAACTCGGTGTAAAATCTAAGGAAGGTTTCTACAATTGGACAGATGATAAAATACAAGAACTGCGAGACCGGATGAATCGCGCATTAATACAGCAAGCAAAAGATGTCTAAGGTATTAGATAGACACCGTTCTATCGTCCAGACCAAGCGTCACATTATATTACTATTTGTGCTACTCATCGGTTTAATGTTGCTCGGAGTCTACCATAAACCGGTTTGGGCATATCTCTTGGAGCTCACTGCTGCTTTTCAGAGTATTGAAACGGCACGTGCCTACATCGCCGGGTATGGCGCGCTCGCCCCTGTTGTATCAGCGATGCTCATGATCTTTCAGAGTGTGATTGCGCCGTTGCCAGCGTTCTTGATTACCTTTGCAAACGGTACACTCTTTGGGTTCTGGTGGGGGTCGCTCCTGTCTTGGAGCAGTTCAATGGTCGGCGCAGCATTCTGCTTCTATATCGCTCGCTACCTCGGTATCCAACGTTTGACACGGCTCATTAGCCAGCCGGTCGTTGACAAAACGAATGATTTCTTTGAAAAATATGGGACTTATGCTATCCTTGTTGCGCGCTTGATGCCGTTCATTTCTTTTGATGTCGTTAGTTATTTTGCGGGGGCGACGCGGATGCGGTTTCTCGGTTTTTGGATTGCCACCGGCATCGGTCAACTGCCAGCCACCTTGGTTTATTCTTATCTTGGGGACAGAATTTCTGCACACATCAAACTGATATTGTGGAGTTTCTGTATTTTAATTTCGTTATCAATTATAATATGGCTCGTGAAAACTCGAACCCGTAGCAGGGGAACCTTGTAAGTCCGATTTATTAAAACAGGCATCGGGGTTAGAAACCCTTCACACAATACGATGTTATGAAACTACACATTGTCCTTTCCCTCACCTTCATCATGATCTGCGCTTGTCAGTTAACGGACCCACAAAATTTCGCGGACAAACAGCGAAGATACCCTCGCGTCCGGGCAGCGTTTGAAGAGAAAGACGGTCCACTTCGCAGCCTGTTTGCAGCCCAAGGTATCCCCTATCCACCACGGAAACTCTTTATCCGAGTCTTCAAACAAGAAAAGATTTTGGAAGTCTGGGCATTTTCAACATCCGATGCCGTTTTCAAATTCGTGAAACACTATCCGCTCTGCCGCACGTCAGGAAATTTAGGGCCCAAAAGACGTGAGGGCGACTTGCAAATTCCGGAGGGTTTCTATTATATCGATAGATTTAACCCCAAAAGCAACTTTCATCTATCGCTTGGCATTAATTATCCAAACCAGGCAGATAGAATTTTGGGCAAAAAAGGCGAACTTGGGGGCGATATATTTATACACGGCGGATGTGTTACGATCGGCTGTGTTCCAATCACTGATGAATATATTAGGGAAGTCTATTGGTTGGCAGTGCAAGCAAAATCAAACGGGCACTCAAAAATCCCTGTGCACATTTTTCCAACAAAATTGGACGAGCAGACAATGGAACGCTTAAAAACCACTTTTCCAAATGACGAAACTCTGATAAACTTTTGGAAAAACCTGAAAATCGGATATAATTGGTTTGAAAAGTCTCGGGAACTGCCGAATATCTCTGTAAATCGGCAGGGTGTGTATCAGTTTTCAGACCCTTCATTGGAATAAAGGAGAATTCAAAATGGTTCGTATCGGTGTAGTTGGAGTCGGCGGCATGGGAAACGGCCATTGCAACGCGCTCCCGAATGTTGAAAATTGTGAATTTGTAGGTGTAGCAGATCTTCGTTTGGAAGCGGCGGAAGCCGTTGCTGAACGGCATCAGATTCGCGCCTTCCAAGATTATCAAGAGTTATTTGCTGTCGTGGACGCTGTCGTCGTAGCGACACCCCCTGTTGCGCACACACAGGTCGTCGTTGATGCAGCAGAGGCAGGCGTGCATGCTTTCTGCGAAAAACCGCTCTCCTTGACGCTCGCTGACGCAGACGCGATGATCGAGGCATCGGATAAGGCGGGGACGCATCTGATGGTCGGGCAGGTGTTACGCTTCTATCCTGTCCATGAACTCGGTAGACAGATGGTGGACAATGGCGACATCGGAGACATCACCTACATCGAGACCGACTATTCGGGTCCATATAACGCCCCGCGCGGTAGACCTGAAAGTTGGTACGGCACCGTTGGTGGACTCTTGGAGAACGGCATCCACAAATCCGATCTGATTAACTGGTTCGGTGGCACTGCGCTGACCGTCGCCGCTGAGGTAGGAAGTTTCTCTGGCCACGACGATTGGGAGGATTACACGATCTCGCTCATTCGTTACGATTCCGGCGCGGTCGGTATCTTAAGGTGGGGCGGTTTCCTCGGCGCGCGCGGCACCAACGATACGATTATTGACGGGACCGAAGGCTCGCTCCGTTTGAATATGTCAGCTGATCTCGCCTATCTCAAAAAACGCGGCGGCGACTGGGAGGAAATCGTCCCCAATCGCGAGGGGCCGCACGGTGTCGTCGGCGAATTGACGCATTTTGTTGACTGCGTCCGAGAAGATAGAACCCCTATGATTGACGGTAGAGGCGGGAAACACGCCGTAGAGGTCGTTTTGGCGACTTACGAATCAGCGAAAGAGAAGACTAAGGTCACGTTACCGATGGCATAATGGCTATCAGAAGAATAGTTGTCAGTTATCAGTACGGTTTTTCTACAAAAAACCTTTCGGTTATCAGAAAGAGACTTTAGAATCATTAAAAACCTCTTATAACTGACAACTGATAACTGACAACTGACAACTATTTTAAAATGCTCTTCCTTGTTCTCAATATCGTCCTGCTCTCAGGCTTTGGGCTTTTCCTCAAGCACGCCAAAAACAACCAACAACGCCTAAACCCTATCGGTTTTGTTAACTACCTCACCGCGTTCTTCATCAGCGTCTGGGTCCTTTCCCAAGAACAGGATTTTGAATTCTCAAGGCTGACTTTCGCATTAGGCATCTCAAATGGCGTGACGTATGCTGTTGGGTTTGAACTGTTCACTATCGGTATCCGGCTCAGTGGGATTGTCGTCACGGCTGCACTCGTCAGACTGTCGATCGTGCTACCGATTCTGGTGGCGATGATATTCTGGCAAGAGATTCCAAATCTATGGCAAACCATCGGACTTCTCTTGACCTTCGTAGCGATTCCACTCCTCAGCCAGCGGGAGAAAGAGCCAACTTATGCATTCACACCTGACAAGCCGGAAGTGCCTCAAGGTTTAGGGTTCGCGATTGCTATTACGATTTTGTTGGTCACTGGTATCTCACGGCTCACCATGAAAGCCTTCAACGAAATGTGTCCTATTGACGAAAAATCGCTCTATATGAGTCTGCTTTTCGGTGTCGCCACAGTTATCTATTTGGGTATATGCCTCTACCAGAAAATATGGCCGAATTGGTGGGAAGCCTTCTACGGCGTGCTGATAGGTGTCTGTAATGTCGGTGGGAGTTGGGCACTCCTTATCGCATTGGATCAAGTTAGCGCGTTAATCGCTTTTCCGATGTCAAGTTCAGGTGGTGTCCTATTCACGATGTTTGTTGGTATGGTATTTCTCCATGAGCGGCTGAGCCGTACCTCTCTCATCGGTGCCTTGGTTGCAACCATTGCATTAATCTTTGTCAATTTGAAGCCATGATTTGCAACTTTTCCCAGGCCCGGTAGGTGCGGTTTGCAACCGCACCATAGGTGTCAATTTAGTAGGAATTAATGTTGTATTTCGTGTAAAAA
>VYCT01000384.1 GCA_009843785.1 Candidatus Poribacteria bacterium
TTTTTACACGAAATACAACATTAATTCCTACTAAATTGACACCTATGGTGCGGTTCCAAACCGCACCTACCGGGCCTGGTGGTGAAGATTCGATTGGAAAATTGAGAATTGAATGGCTCTGGGAATCGCTCTGGCTTTTCTTGCTTATGAAATGTATTTATGCCATAATAGTTGTCAAATACCAAAATGATGCTTGGATTAACTTCGGTGAAGGGGTAACCTTAGAAATGATAAACCGATTAGATGACAACGATCCTCCGATTACGTTTGAAAACTTAGGACGCAAGCACAAACGTTCGTACACCGTTCTGGTTGTATGTCTCCTTTTTTTAGTTCCGATTTTTGTAATTACCGGTTGTGGTCCATTGGTAACCACCGATCCGCAGTCCAACGTTCCACTTGGAGATGCCGATACAGATTCACGTCCTGGAAAAACATGGCCCGTGAAACGGACCCTCGTTAGCAACGAAGTTAACTGTATTGCCGCCGATCCAGAGAACGTATGGATTGCGACAGCGCGCGGGGTTTCACGTTGGGAACGCCAACAGGATCAGTGGCTACACTATACCATGGAAGATGGGTTGGCGAACGATATGGTAAATGCCGTTGCGATTGATGGACAGTGGGTCTGGTTCGCCACGGATGAAGGCGTGAGCCGCTACGATATACAAACAGATACCTTTTCAACCTTCCGAACAATTGATGGCTTGGCGAGCGACCAGGTCTCCTCTATCTCTGTAGATGGGAACTACGTCTGGTTCGGGACATCTAACGGACTCAACCGTTATGACAAAACAATTGATAGCTGGGCGGTCCGTACCCGGAAAGACGGGTTGGTCAGCAAAATAATTACAACGATCGCAGTCGAGCCGGACTACGTTTGGGTCGGCACGGATAGGGAAATAAACCCGGATCCGCATGGATGGGATGAAGACCCAAGATTCAGCAAAGGCGGTGTGAGCCGCTACCATCGAGATACCGATTCTTGGAATAATTATACGAAATCCGATGGCTTGATAGACAGCGAAATCGCCACGATTGCAGTGGACGATGACAGCGTTTGGTTTGGCACGCAAAAAGAAGGGGTGAGTCAGTACAATCAAGTGGATCAGACCTTTATCAAGACGTATACGAAAACCGATCTGCTGAAAAGCAATATGATTACCTGTATCCGTTCAGATGGCTTTCAAGTCTGGTTTGGGACTGCCAATGCCGGTGTACATCGGTTCATCAAACCGGTCAATACATGGGTGCATTACACCCAAGCAGATGGATTGTCAAGCAATCATGTCAGTTGGATTACCACACAAGGCAATGATGTCTGGTTTGCGACCAAAGAGGATGGCGTGAGTCGCTTTGATAAGGTGACCGGTAAATGGACAATTTACAAGCAGGCTGATTTTCTCGCCGACAACGATGTGCGTGCGATAACACGTGATACCGATGGGAACCTCTGGATAGCAACCGTCGCAGGTATATCTGTTTACGCGCCGCAAACACGCAGCTGGGAAATCATCGCCAAAGAAGACGGACTCCCGACACCATACGTCACGTCAATATTTATTACCAGTCACCAGTTACCAGTTACCAGTCACCAGTCACCACAAAAGGAGTCTCTGGAAACTTCTTCAGCCGTCTGGGTTGGGACTGATCGAGGGCTTGGCACACGAACATATATAGGCGATAAATGGATCTTTCATACACCGAAACAGTCACCAGTCACCAGTCACCAGTCACCAGTTAAAGAGGGTTCAGGTCATCCAACCGACTCTTCTCTGGAAACTGGTAACTCGAAACTGGAAACTTCTTCGCTTGAAGCCTTTGTGACAGCAATTGATGCCGATACAACGCAGCCAAATCCTGTTATCTGGCTCGGTACGAGTTCGGGCCCCGCTATGTATGATCCAACATCTCAAGAATGGCAGCCGCTTGCCGTGCCGGACGCGCCCCAAAATCCGCTTATATTATCTGTCCGTGTTCATGAGAAAAGTGTCTGGTTTGCGGGTGCGGAAGGTGTTTGGCGGTATTCGATTGCCGATAAGAAGATGCACCGTGCTGCCGACGGACTTCCCGATCCGTATGTGAGTGTCCTCTTATCCACCGGTGAGAAAGGGAAAGCAGGGACGCTTTGGGCAGGCACACACAAAGGTCTCGCGAGATATGACAGTACCCAGCAGCGTTGGCTCCCGTTGCCCCCGAGTAATATTGAAAAGTCCGCACAATTGCCCTCTCCGAATGTCACCGCGCTCGCTTTTCGAGATGGCATCCTCTGGATCGGCACACCACAAGGCCTCGGAAGTTATACAATTGAGACAAAAAAGTGGAATTCTCTCTCAAATGTGCCGTATAACATTCGCGACATCTTCTGTGAAGCAGATGGAACGCTTTGGCTGGCAACAGACATCGGGCTCCTTGAATATCATAACGGTTATCGGTCATCGGTTATCGGTCATCGGTTAAAAGAGATACCAGTTGAACCAGAGTCCTCTTTAACTGACAACCAACAACCGACAACCGACAACCATTTAAAAATACATCAATCCCGTCCGGTGCGGGAGCCGTTTCTTGAAGTTAGGGTTTCTGACATCAAATTTGATGGAGATTACATCTGGTTCAATAATTGGAAGGCTTCGCCAAACGGGGGTATTGTACGGTTTCATCGTCCAACAACAACGTGGCGGCGTTTCACACGTTTAGATATTTTGCAGTCCACGCAGAAAAGATCCATGACCTTTGTACGTTGGATTTATGTGGATACCGATGCCGTCTGGTTCACGACGGACTACGGGGTGCTGCGTTACGATAAAATGGCGGATACGTGGCAGCATTTCACAAAAGAAGACGGGCTCTCTACAGACGATGTGGATAAGATTGCTATCAGTGAGCAGAGCGTCTGGGTTATTCCGATGATAGGTTTGGAACTCAACCATTATAGTAAAGCAACTGGCACATGGGATGTGGTTGAGGAAGAGGGACACCGCGAAATTGAGCGAATCAAATCACTTGGCGTTGATGGACCGAACGTCTGGTTCGCATCTGGACGCGGTCTGACGCGTTACAATGAGATTACCGGTGAATGGAAGAATTTCGGTCCCAGGGACGGCCTGGCAGGTAGAGGCGCCGAATGGATTACGATAGATGATGATTTCATCTGGGTTGCGCGTTCGGAATGGGACAGAGGCAGCAACCGTCCATTATCACGATACGATAAGAAAACAAAAGAGTGGACAACGTTTTCAACCAATGATGTACTTGCCGCGGAGACTATTAGACGCATTATCGCAACGAAAAAAGACGTTTGGATCCTCTACAGACCCTGGGATGACGCAGGTGTCACCCGATACGACCGGCGCACCAAGGAGTGGACGACAATCAAATCCGGCCGCGGGACCCTCGAACTCGCAGCCGATGACGACTATCTCTGGTTAGCTGCACCCAACGAAGGGCTGCGACGCTTTCATTTCGCCTCCGGCACCTGGACAACCTTTAAAGATATCAAGGGGCTGCTCCATAATCATGTCGGCGAGTATGGGCTGGCAGTTGACGAGGACTATGTCTGGGTGGGAACCTTGCGCGGGCTTTCGCGTTATGACAAGCGGAAGGAATCCTGGACCCCTTTGACGGCACTCCCCACCGTTGTTGGGCGTACTGTCCGAACAGTCGATGCCGATGAACGTTTCGTTTGGGTGGGCACCGACGAAGGGATGTCCCGCTATGACCAAGTTTTAGGGACCTGGAAAAATTATCGACAAGAGGGAGGCTCTGAAAATATAGAAACTCACGGCGGCCATTGGCACCAACATGGACGGAAAAAGAAAGGCTCACTCTCCGATAACGTTGTGAGTTCTATCGTCGTCGATGAACAATACGTCTGGATCGGGACACGCGATGGCGTGAACCGCTTTGATAAGATCGCACTGCAATGGGATCAGTACAAAACGGAGCATGGGGTACCCGCGAATAACGTGACTTCGGTCAGCAGCGACGGGGATAGCATCTGGGTCGGTACGAATTCTGGGATCGGGAAGTACCCGCGCACTGCGGATGATCTCAACGCATGGATTACTTACACATCCGGCACCGAGATCCAACCCTCCGCCGTATCTAAAGAGTTCGCTGAATCATTGGTTACCGATGAAATCTGGTGTATCACGGCAAGCAAGAAACATGTCTGGGTCGGAACGCGCAGAGGCGTGAGCAAATACGACATCGGTAGAGACATTTGGAAAACAATCACCATAGAAGATGGACTCGCCAGCGATGAAGTCAGTTGTATTGCGATTGATCGCGATAACGTCTGGTTCGGCAGCGATCGTGGTGTGACGCTCTATAATGAAAAGACAGATGTTTGGGCCGCCTATACAACAGAAGATGGACTCGCCAGCAACAAGGTTACGACTATCGGTGTTGATGGCACAGATGTCTGGATCGGCACCTATAATGCAGGTGTCAGTCGGTTTGATCAGGTGACGGATACCTGGACGACTTACACGCGAGAGGACGGTTTGGCACATAACGGTATCCTTTCCATGGTTATCGGTCGGAACTACGTTTGGTTCGGTACCTATCGTGGATTGAGCCGTTTCGATAAACGCACAGGCACTTGGACCACCTTCACAGAATCATACGGACCGGAGGATATTCTCAGATGAACAGGACTCTCGGAAGATTCTTGGGTGGAAGACTGGAAGGGTGGAAGACTGGGGGGCCTCCGCGCTTCCCTTCTTCCATCTTTCCAGTCCACTTGCTGCTGACTATTTTATTCTGTTCTACCTTCATTTTCCGTGCTGAAGCAGAGGATGTGTACAGTCTATTTGGCAAGTTGTTCTTATCCGGACGTGTCGAATACGATTTTACAAACAGGCGAAACTTTCTCGCAGATACAGAAGAAGAGCGCGTCAGACAAGACAATTTCGATTTCGACCGTCTCTTTCGGCGCGGTTTCCACAGCGTCATGGTGATTGAGGAGACTTCTGGGAGTGTGAAAAACATCCTAAGTCTCGGCGAGGTCCCGACGACCTTCACAAAATTTACCTTCGATCAGATTGACTTGAGCGGTGTCCGTTGGGAGGTCCGTTCCAACCACACCGATTGGACGATTCTCATGGTGCCGGGTTTGCTGAACCGACTCAACGGCCAAGAGGAACAGACAGAAGGTTCCGGCATCGGCTTGCGCGAGGTCACAAAGTTCGGAAGATCACAGTTAGGGCTCTCTTGGTACTTTCGAGAGGTCCCCGTATGGGCAGTGGACTTGGAAACCAATTTCACCAACTACGGTATAAAAGCCGAAGTCGCTGTCACACCGAAAAACGCCTTGCAAAAGCACCTGCGTTCACGTTTCGATGCAACGACGACAGTTTTTAAAGCCTTCCAAACCATTGGCGATACGATCATTCAGGCAGAAGCGTTTCGCGTCGGCCCACGGTTTGATGCCTCCCGTTCCGTCGGGGACAACGATGACCAAGATCGTTACTCAGATAACACATTTCTGGATCCACCTTCCCTCATTATTCCCGGCGACTTGGATAAAAACAACAACGGTATTTTTGACTATGAGGATGATATTCTGTTGTTTGATGTTGACGAGGATTTTCTTGATGAAACCGATCGGAACAACAACGGTATTCGGGATGAAGAAGAGAATGACATAGACCCCAATTACGAATTCGATGTCGGGCTGCAAGGGATACGGTTGTTTATGAACCGGAAGATAAGCCGTCAGACGCGTGTTATAGATTTAGACCTTGGGCTGCAAATCGAAAAAAACATCAAAAAGGAAGTTCGGTTAGGAAACCGAACCTACGGGAATTCAACGAAAGCGTTCGCCAATATTGTTTACCAGAAAGAACTTGCGCGGGCTTCTTCGCTCATTTTCGAGAACGAACTCAAACTCGTGAAAGACCGAATTCCTGATGAAACGTGGTATTATGCCGGATTTTTGGGGAGACAAGACGAACGCCTCTATCGATCGCAACCTGAAATTCAAGAAATGGAGAGAGACGGGGATCTACAATTCTTCTATGTCGATGGTGGTGTCGAAGTCGAAAAAAAACGCAGGGACCCGTTGTTGATGCAGAACGATCTTATTAACACCGCTAAAATCACGTATGAATATCTCGGCATCGACCGAATGGTCACGACGGCTCGCGCCAAAATTCAGTATGACATCGATTTTGACAGAGACAATGAACATTACGAAGTCGGTATTTTCAAAACCCTCTACCGGCTGCGTCCCTCAAAATCGTTAGAAATCAGTCCCATGTTCAAGTATACCATCCGTAACGGTTTCCGAATGGCAGAGGACCGGATCGAATACCTTCCGCTGACAGGTGAAATTGACGGTGATGAGATTTCCCGCGGGTTACGCCTGCGCCTCATTGAACGGACGCATGTACGTGATATGGCACCGGCACTCATTCTCAAGGTGGTCTATCAGTTCACGAAAACCATTAAACTCACCGGGGGTGGGCAAATCCTCCTCTTCAATGATATGCTTGACAACGATAATGACTTTGTCCGTCAGGCGTTGTTAGCGGAGATGGAGAAAAGTTTTACCGCCTATCGGAAGCAGATGTTTCTACATATCGGTGCCAGATATATAGACCAGCGCGCGATAGGGGATGTTAACGACCAGAACTATATGGAAATTTTCGTCAGAGTTTTTGGGAAATTCTAAAAAATAGTGAAAAGGCACACATTTTCCATCGTAGTACTGCTGTTTTACACGCGCTTCCGTTTAATGTGAGACGTGATATTTGTAAAAGAAGGTGAATTGGACCGCTTTGGAGGTCTGGTGTTATCTATTCCAACCTCAACGAATTCGGCTGTAACATCTGAAGATGCTTGATCAGGCAATTTTGACGTGGGCTTCGGAATAATCTCCTCATCTTCTTGTAGACACTCGATATGAAATTTCATGGCTTCAGCGATCTCCTGTCGTGTTTCCTCAAGCGTATCACCTACTGCCACACATACAGGAAGATCCGGGACATACGCACTATAATTCGTATCGCCTTGCTCAAAAATTACAAGATAACGC
>VYCT01000370.1 GCA_009843785.1 Candidatus Poribacteria bacterium
CCTAACAACATCAACCATATTCTAAACCCCAAAAAAAATGGGGGTAAGTGACATTTGTAGTCCTACGACATGTTTCCCTTTCATAATCCACGAAAGTGTGTTATGATTTAATTATCATGAAAAACTATGCTATCTTACCCATTTGTGTTGCGTTGTTGTTCTCAGGTTGCGGAATACTCGTGTCAAAACCGAAACCCGTTGAAACCCAGTCATTAACAGACTTTGCAAACCCGATCGAAAAACTACACACCGATATTGATGCTGTCTTGCAGGAGACGTTGTTCGCAACAGCAAGCATCGGTATAAAAGTTGTCGCTGTCGAAACAGGCGAAGTGGTTTATGAAAAGAACCCTTACAAACTACACCACCCCGCCTCGACAACAAAACTCTTCACCGCAGCAACTGCCTTGGCAAAACTCGGAGCAGACTACCAGTTTGAAACAACCGTCTACGTTGACGCAGACGCGGATACACAAGTCGTAGGCAATATCTACCTCAAAGGCAGAGCCGACCCTGTACTTCAACCCTTTGATATGATGAAACTGGTCGATACATTGCTTGAAACCGGTTTGCAATCAATACAGGGTGACATTGTCGTTGATACAACATACCTTGATACTGTTCGCGAAGGTCCCGGATGGATGTGGGACGATAGGCAGCTTCGGATTAGTGCTTTAAGCATCAGACAAATAGAACCGGAACCCGGGACACGGAGCAGAGCCCTTGCGTGCGGCTATCTACTCAGAAATGAACTCATAGAAAAAGGTATTGAAGTGGCAGGTGATGTCGTCCCTGGAACAGTGCCATTAGAGGCACGCACGGTTGCTAAACACCTATCGCCGCCACTCGCCAATATCATCAAATTAATGAACAAACCGAGCGACAACTGGATCGCTGAACTGCTCTTCAAAACGATAGGGGCTGAAGTGATGGGCGAGCCCGGAACGTGGAAAAAAGGGAGAGATGCTATCAATGAATTCTTAGAAGAAATCATAGGTGAACCGCCAGCGCACCGGTTCGTTGACGGTTCTGGACTTTCCCGCTATAACCTTCTCAACGCTGAATTACTCACGCAGCTGCTCGTCTATATGTACCACAACTTCGAGTTGATGCCAGAGTATTTAGCATCACTCCCGATTGCTGGCGTTGACGGCACCTTAAGCAATCGGATGCAAGGCGTATATGCCGAAAAGGTATTGCGCGCGAAAACGGGGACGTTAAGCGGCGTTTCTGCACTTGCAGGCTACACTGTCACAGCAGACGATGAAGTCTTTGCGTTCGGCATCCTCATCAGCCACTACGTTGGTTCCCCTGTACCTGCACGGAATATCCAAGATCAGATTGGAAATTATCTGACCGGATTCAGTCGTCATCTTGTTAATAGCGTTAGCAATGAACGTTCTGAAGACGAACAGGAATAACTTGATTGTGCTGTTTCTATCAATGCAATATCCTTGCCATATAGATTTTCATGTAGTAAAATATTAGCGGTTTTGAGGGCAGATTATTTTCACGGTGTTCGCGGATCCTCTGCTGGTATCCTAAGAGCAGATATACCCGTTAATACAACAAACACACTACATGACTCTTTTATGCGAATTGATAGAGAAAATGAATTGGCGAAATTTGCAGAGCGACATCCGAATACTCGTGCCTCCCTCAACCATTGGGCGCAATTGATGAGAGAAGGAAGTTTCAAGTCAATTATTGAGTTGCGTGAGGCATTCGGACGCGTCGCTCCGGTGAAGGTCCGACCCAAAAGGTTTAATCGCGATTCAATAACATTAACAGTTTTCAATATTAGTGGCAACGATGCTCGTCTTATTGCAGTCGTACATTACGCGAAACAGGTTGTGATTATTGATCAGGTACTAACGCACGATGAGTATGATACAGGAAATTGGAGAAAGTGAACCATGTTAACTGAAAGACCACCTACACAACATACATCGTCAACACCAATTTCTATGGAACTTAATGCCTTGCTTGAGCAAACGGATATTAGCGCGTTCTTCCAAAAGCAAACAATTGCTGAGTTCAGTTCTGAGCATCTACAAACACTGATGTGGAAAATCGTTCCTGAAGTTCCAATGTCTTTTTCCGAACCAATAAAAGCATCGGGACAAGAACAGGTTGAATCTGGTCCATACCCAGAAAGCGACTACCAATGGCTTGTGGAAGTTCTTGAAGTGTTAACCAATATAGTGACTCGGAATGCAAATAACAGTTTCGCTACACTGACCGAAATCGACTATGAGCAGCTTGATGTAGTGTTAAAAGAGTTAATTTATGTGGTTGGTGATGATGAAGAGCATCCCTTGGCACCATTGATGGATTTCATCGGTATCCTCACCTCACAATATGAGGACGAACACTTTTCAAAATTGACAGACCTATTCCCCGAACTAACGGAAGGTGTAAATCCAAAGCACACAAAAGATAAAGATCCAAAGGATAATCCTACAAAGGTACCAGAGAAATCCACAAAAGCACTTGCTGCAGAGGCATTTTTCTTGATCGGTAGTCTTCTTTCGGATGGAGATAAGAGCGATGAAGCAATTTCCGCTTATAATCAGGCAATTCTGTTGAACCCTGATTATGCCGAAGCTTACTACTATCGTGGTGAAGCAGAACGCTTGCTTGGGAAGTATGAATCTGCGGTTGTCGCCTTCGATGAAGTTATTCGGATTACTTCGGTTGAGCCTTATGCCTACTTCAGGCGTGCTGATGTAAGGTGCGCCCTGAGTCAATATGAATCTGCTATTGCTGATTTAAATGAAGTTATCCAATTGAATCCAGATGAGGTTTTTGTTTACTTCGCTTATCTCCTTCGCGGTTGTATAAACAGGGTTCTGGGGCAACATGAGGCTGCCATTGATGATATTGATAAGGCTCTCCGATTAAATTTGGATGATCCTTCCATCTACATTGCTTATGCCACTCGTGGTGGTGCTAGGAGTGCTCTGGGTCAACATAAGGCTGCTATTGGTGATTTTAACGAGACCCTCCTCCACAACCCGAATGATGTCGGCACTTATTTTATGCGCGGGTACGCTAGATCCTCGCTAGGTCAACATGAGGCTGCTATTGCCGACTATGACAAGGCAATACACCACCAGTCAGACGATGCGGATGCCTACTTTAGACGCGGGGTTAATAAGGTAATGCGGAATATGCTTGAAGCTGCCGTTGCTGATTTCGATGAAAGTATTCAACTCAACGCAAACGTTTCTCATGTTTACCTTGTACGAGGAATCGCTCAGCTCATGAGGGGTCAACACGAGGCTGCGATTGCCGATCTCAGTGAAACTATTACGCTAAAACCTGATTCAAACCATACAGGTTTTGCTTACACTATGCGTGGGTATGTGAAATTTGTAATAGGTCAATATGAAACTGCGATTGCCGATCTTGACAATGCCATCCAGATTAAATCCGATCCTTCTTTAGATCACATAGATCTTGCTTATATTCTTCGTGGCGATGTAAAAAGTGCCATTGGTCAATATACAGAGGCTGTCGCTGCCTATAGTGAGATCATTCGGATTAACCCCAATTTTCCACAAGTTTACAAAAACAGTGCGGATGCCAAGCGCGAACTCGGTCAACTTGAGGCTGCAATTGCTGATTATGATAAGGCTATACAGTTAAATCCGAATGATATCTATGCCTACTGCAATCGCGGGATTGCCAAAATCTTACTTAGCGAACATGAAGATGCAATTACTGACTGTACGAAAGCTATTCGCCTAAGTCCTGATTATGCCGCAGCTTACCATACCCGAGGTATAGCAAAAGCTCTCTTAGGTAAAACTCAAGAGTCAAAAGCCGATTACCAGAAAGCATTGGAATTAGCAGAACAAGATGATAATCAAGATATCAAAATCGAGATTAAGCAGTCGCTTGAAAAACTTAACAACACCGAGTAGAGAACAAATTTCCGCACAACTTACCCTAATCAAACCGCGACGTAATCTCCGGGGGCGGTTCTCCTACAGCGGACTTTCCATCTTTCAACAACGGCTCCGCATTGCCCCACAAACGGCTTCCATCATGTGAAAGCAGCGGTTCCGCGGAATACTGCGCAAGATAGGCACGTCGTAGGTTACTCGTATAGTTCGTACCGCTACAGTGGAAATTGACGCTTGTAAACGCCACAATACTCCCCGCAGGCACCACAGCAGGCACACCTTTCTCCGGTCCGAAATAGCCCACCAGATCGTTGCTCTCATCGTCGCGGATGTGCTTTACCCACGAACGCACACCTATCCGAGAAAACGGCATCACATAGACCGTCCCGTTCTCTTCGGACATATCATCAAGCGCACACCAACAGGTCAGATACGGCTTATGATCGGGATAACCAACGTAGCCCGAATCCTGATGCCAACTGAACTTCATTCCCTCTTCCGCGCCTTTGACGACATACTGTTCCCAGAAAAGATACGCTGTCCCGCCCAAGGTCGCGCGACAGACATCTGCCATCAGATCGCTAAACAAGAATTCGCGGAGCTTCGGCTGTTTCCTGAAGCAGTTTGAGACGAAATACCGTTTACCGCGATGGTTGAGACCGAGTACATCTGTGTCCTGCCGCGCCATCTCAGCATCCGCCTGATTGATAAAGGTCCCACATTCACCGCGAAGCAGTTCCAGCAGCGGTTCCGGGATAACATTTTCTAAGATGAAATAGCCTTCCTCTTGGAATTGCTGTTTCTGTGCATCGGTTATATTCATTTTTTTAATTCTTCAGTTTCTGCACTGCCCTCCATTGTAGGAGGGGTTTGTAACCCCGATTCCTTCGGGCTGGTTTCTGGTTAAATTTGAACTCGCCTTGATGGTGCGAACGGTTTGTGAGTCGGATGAAATTTGAATGAATAGTTCGGTAATTCCATGAAAGATACTTTTCAATCAAGAAATCTATAATCCGCGTCCTCCGCGCCCTCCGTGTCATCCGTGATTCAGACAATTAACACCACGCATTACCGAATTAAATTCTTAATCTTCATCCAACTTACAAACGGGCTTCTATTCAATATTGACTTTGCGGACAACCTGACCGTTGCTCTCCCAATACGTGTGCTTTCCAGTGATATAACCAGAGTCCGCTGCAGGTTGAATGTTTCCCTTCGTATCAACGGCTCTGGAGACAACAGTATGTTCACCCTTCGGCGGATTATCCCAATTAAGATGCCAGATTTTCCATGCGAATTCCGCGTCCTCTTCCAGGTCAATCGTCGCTTTTTGCCACGCACCGCCATCAATACTAACCTCAACCGTTTGGATAGGCGCGCCCCACGCAGCACCATAGATGCGGTATTTGTCGCCGATACGCGTTACCTTTGCCGCTAACGATTTTAACTGTGTTCTACCGACCGAAGTCTCCATCCAGACCGATTCACCATCCGGGCGTTTCTCTTCACGCATCGTGACATAATCGCGTCCCATGAATCTCCCCATGTACCGGGTATCCCGCACTTCAATACGCTTAAGCCACTTGACACATGCGATACCGTACCAACCCGGGGCAATCAGGCGTAGTGGCGCACCGTTGTCGTGTGGTAACGGTTCACCGTTCATCTCGTAGCAGAGGAGGTTGGTGTCTTCCAGCGCGTCTTCAACGGACATGCTCCGTGCGAAGTTCTGACGCATCTTAACTTTTCGCCGTTCCTCTTCACCGACATCGTGTCCGAAGAAGATCACCTCAATGCCGTTTTCTTTGATGCCAGCTTCCTTGAGGATGGGGGCGAGGGGTGTGCCAGCCCACTTTGCGTTGCCAATTGCACCTGTGAACGTTGGGAACCCGTGGTTACCAGAACATTCCAAGGTGAAGGTTACCTCCTGCCGAGGACGCGCTTTAATATCTTCAATCGTGAGCATCAGCGGATTATCAACCAAGCCACTCACCTCAAGTTTCCACGTCGCGAGATCGACTGCAGGCTTGCCGTAGTGTGAAACGTTGAAGAATTCATCGTTCGGTGTGATAAAGGTATCCAATTTGTTCCAATCCAACAAGACGCGTTCTGAAGGTGGCGGTTGATCTGTGAACGGGATAAGCACTTCACCTTCACGGCTTGGAAAGGCGTAGACTGCCCACGGACTGAGTAGCAGTCCGGTAAGCGTTAAACCGCTTCGCCGCAAAAAATCTCTACGCTCCATGGTGTCTCCTCGTTTTTCGATGGACGCAGTTTAAGCGGTCATCGCCGCAATATAGTTGGCGTTAACCTGTTTCCAATTGACGACCTTACCCCACGCATCAACATAATCGGCGCGTCGGTTCTGGTAGTTGAGATAATAAGCATGTTCCCAGACATCAAGACCAAGGATCGGCGTATGTCCCTTCATCAAAGGACTATCCTGATTCGAGGTCGAATAGATTTGCAACTTCTTCTTATCATCAACAACAAGCCATGCCCATCCCGATCCAAAATGCGTTTTCGCGGCTTTGGTGAACATCTCGCTACCAGCATCGAACGATCCAAACGTGGATTGAATCGCCTCAGCAACTTTCCCTGTCGGTTCTCTGCCTTCGGGAATCATAATGTTCCAGAAAAGGGTATGGTTGGCATGTCCACCGCCGCTGTTAATTACCGCTTGACGGATGTCCTTCGGCACTTTATCAATATTCCGAAGCAGCACCTCAATCGACAGGTGCTCCAAATCGTGATAATGTGCTATTGCCGCATTAAGTTTATTGACGTAGCCTTGATGGTGTTTTCCGTGATGGATCTCCATCGTGCGTTTGTCAATAGACGGTTCAAGCGCATCGTATGGGTAACGGAGTTTTGGCAACGTATGGCCATGGCTATGTCCGTGATGATCTGCATGAAGACGCAGCGGACTGTTCGCGAGCAGCAATCCTGCCACTGCCGTGCTTCCCTGAATTAAAAAATTTCTACGGTTCATGATTTCTTCTTCTCCTGCTGTTTTGAATAGCATTTTACAGAAATTGTGGGTTTATGTCAATATAAAATTCAGTGTCACTTACCCCCATTTTTTTTTGAGGGTAGTCTGTCGTTGATATTGTTAGGTT
>VYCT01000121.1 GCA_009843785.1 Candidatus Poribacteria bacterium
GGCATATACCATGAAATACAGAAACACACTTCGGAACCCTATAAGGGTAATGTTGATTTTAGCAGCGTTTCTTGTCGTAGCAGGGATTGTCATCAGTTGGGATACCGATGAGTTCACGCTACAAACTGCAGTCGGACAGACGAACGATACACTTGAAACATCGGAAGATTTTCAGCACTTGGACCGAGCGAATCGGGCGTTTATTAATTTAGTTAAACGGACGCGCCCTGCGGTTGTGAAGATTACAACGCAAACAAGACCAAATAGAATCGTGACATCACGAAGAAATCCGCTGACACCTGAGCAAGAAGAGGAATTTAGACGCTTTTTCGGCGATGAGTTCCCATTCAGACGCTTTTTTGAAGAACCTGAACGAATCCCTCGCCTTAATCCAAGACCTGCCAGAGGTGTCGGCTCCGGCGTAATTGTCAGTGACGACGGTTATATCCTCACCAATAATCATGTTATTGAGGGCACCGATGCCATTAAGGTAACCCTATCAAACGGAAAAGAGTATGATGCCGAGTTAGTCGGGCGGGATGATGCGCAGAGCGAGGTCGGTGGCAGCGATTTAGCCGTTATTAAAATTGATGCTAAAGAACTTCCAGTCCTGCCGTTCGGCGATTCAGACGCACTTGAAGTCGGTGAGTGGGTTGTCGCGATCGGAACGCCGCTGAACTATGCTCAAAGCGTGACGCGCGGCATTGTGAGCGCGAAGGGCAGGATAGGATTCAGGGACTATGGACGGTTCATACAAACCGATGCCCCGATTAATCAAGGCAACAGCGGTGGTGCCCTGATTAATATTCGTGGCGAATTAGTCGGTATTAATACCTTAATCGCTACTAATGGCTTTGCGATGGGAAATATCGGCATCGGTTTCTCTATTCCAAGCAATCTCGCACAACAGATCTTGCCACAACTTATAGAAAACGGGAAGGTGGAACGCGGGTGGCTCGGCATTAGTATGGAACCTGTGAGTGCTAAGTTAGCGGAAGAAATGAATCTTGATATGCCACGCGGTGTGCTTGTTAAAATTGTCGGTCCGAACAGCCCCGCGCAAAAAGCAGGCATCCAGCCCGGAGATGTTATTCTTACCTTTAACGAGCAGCAAGTCCAAGACACGGTTCACTTGCAGCATATTGTTGGCGCAACAAAGGTTGGTAAATCTGTTGAAGTGACAGTCATCCGAGAGAACGGCGAAGAAGAACGGTTGACTGTGAAATTGGGGAGACGCACGCAAGAAACCCTTGCCTCACTCTCACCCAATGAGGAGCTACCAATAGTCATCAAGCAAGCAGATCAAGAAGAAGGAACGCTTGCAGGGCTTCAGGTCCAAGAACTAACCCCTGAGATGGCTGAACGGTACGGCTATGCTTCAGGCGAAAAAGGCGTTATTGTCACACAAGTCGAACCCGGCAGCAATGCAGAGAAAAAAGGCATCAAACCCGGATACCTCATCCAAGAATTGGAGTGGATGCCGGTTGATGACCTTGAGTCGTATGCCCGCATCGCCAAGCAACTGAAAACGCAGAATAAGCGGCGTGTGCTCCTCTATGTCAGATTGCCAGATAATCGCGGCGGCGACTACGTCACCTTGGGCACCCGTCGCACATCAGACCGATAATTAATACAGCGAACGCCCGCGCTATCGGACGGTTCGCAGATTAACACTTGACGGATAGTTGTTTTTGTGGTAAACTACCGAAAAACAACTATCCTTTTATATTCTGAGGCTCAGGTTTGATGAAAGCACAACGGGTTGTTTGGCCGAGTCGCGCCAAAGTTGACATTGAGACATTTGAATTACCGCCTATCGGAGACGATGAAGTACGCGTCGCTACAGCGTGTACACTCATCAGTCCTGGTACAGAGCGCGCGTTCTTACTCGGACTCCCGAATGCACAAGGACGTTACCCATCCCGCCCGGGTTACAGCAATATCGGCACGGTGATAGAGGTCGGGAAATCAGTTACGAACTGTCAAGTAGGGGAGCGCGTCGCTTCCACACAAGGACACACCAGCCACTTTATAACCTCGCCGAATCGTTTGCTGAAAGTAGCATCCACGGATGTGCCCGCTGAAGAGGCGGTTTTCTTTAATCTCGGTGCGATTGCATTACAAGGCATCCGAAAAGCACGGATTGAATTGGGAGAGGCGACATTAATTTTGGGACAAGGACTCATCGGTCTGCTGGCGATGCAACTCGCGAAACTCTGTGGTGCAGTTCCACTTATTGCTGCAGACCTCACCGATAGCCGTCTCGAAATCTCTAAAAGTATGGGCGCAGACTGCACACTCAACCCGGAAGATGCTAATTTCTCTGAGCAGTTAAGTCATGTCACGAATGGCGATGGACCGGCTGTTGTTATTGAAGCGACGGGGCATCCAGACGCAATCAGCACCGCCTTAGATGTCGCAGGCCCCGGGGCGCGCTTGGTGTTATTGGCAAGCACACGCGGCGAAACACCGAAGGTGAACTTCTATCGCGATGTCCACAAAAAAGGACTTATCCTTTACGGGGCACACAATTCTATCCGACCGCGCCAAGAATCCTCACCCAACTTCTGGACGCTTGAAGATGACAGTCTCTTGTTGTTGACACTCATCGCGGCGAAACGGTTCAACGTTGCCCCGCTGATAAGTCATCGCGTTCTTGGAGAAGAAGCACCGAAAGCATATCAACTTCTCATGGAATGGAATCCCGGCTTACTTGGTGTTGTCCTTCAATGGAACAATAGCCACACACCTTAACCGCAAGGAATAATTAAAGAATGGCACGCGAATATTCTATTGAAAACGTACGCAACATCGGTATTGCAGCGCACATTGATGCCGGCAAAACGACGACAACTGAACGCATCCTCTTTTACACCGGCAAAAAACATAAAATCGGTGCAGTAGATGATGGCACCGCTGAGATGGATTGGATGGTGCAGGAACGAGAACGCGGCGTGACAATCACCGCCGCCGCGACAACCTGTTTCTGGCGTGACCACGCAATTCACCTCATCGATACACCCGGACACGTCGATTTCACCGTCGAAGTAGAGCGGTCTTTGCGGGTCTTGGATGGCGCGATCGCACTTTTCTGTGCTGTCGGCGGCGTGGAGCCTCAGTCAGAAACCGTCTGGCATCAGGCGGATCGCTACGGTGTACCACGTATTGTTTTCGTCAATAAGATGGACAGAGTGGGTGCGAATTATGCCCGCGTCCTGGAGATGATGAAAGCGCAATTGGGGGCGAATCCACTGCCGCTGCAATTGCCGATCGGCGAAGGGACAGACTTTGCAGGTGTCATTGATCTGATCACACAAAAGGCGATGCATTGGGACACAGCCGACCAAGGACAAACCTATTCAGAACTGGAAATTCCATCTGAATTTCAGGATGAAGTTGATCAAGCACGCGAGACGCTTTTTGAGAGTGTTGCCGTCGAAGATGAAGTGTTGCTTGAGAAATACCTGAGCGGCGAAGAAATTACGCACGACGAATTAGTGGCGACTGTGCGCACAGCGACTTTAAGTGGGACATTAGTGCCAGTACTGTGTGGGAGCTCCTTGAAGAATCAGGGTGTTCAGCCCCTGCTTGATGCAGTCATTGATTTTTTACCCTCTCCTGTTGATGTACCCTCTATTGAAGGCACTGTACCACACCCTACCGCTATCAGTACGCGTGCCAAACGAAAAAGAGACGCAACTTCCCAAGAAGGCGAGGCAGGCGAGGAAGGGAAAATAACGCGTCCGGCAGACGATACCGCACCGTTTTCAGCCTTAGCATTTAAGGTCGCCACTCATCCAACAGTTGATAAACTCGTTTACTGTCGAGTCTATTCTGGCACGCTGCGACGCGGGGAGGCTATCTATAACGTCCGTTCCGAGAAACGCGAGCGAGTGAATCGCATTTTACAGATGCACGCCAATAAAGAGGCAGTGTCTGATGCAGCTTACGCCGGTGATATTGTGGCGCTCGTTGGACTTAAGGAGACTAAGACTGGCGATACTGTGGCTGATGCCAAAGAACCGATTCTCTTAGAATCCATCACCTTCCCGGATCCAGTTATCTCTATTGCGATAGAGCCTGAGCGTGCCAGTGATGCAGACGCATTAGAGGAAACGCTCGAAAAACTCATGGACGAAGATCCGACATTCACCGTCGGGATTGACAAAGAAACCGGGCAGCGAATTATCTCAGGGATGGGCGAGCTGCATTTGGAGATTTTGACGGATAGAATGGTCCGTGAATTCGGGGTTAACGCGCGGGTGAGCAAACTCCAAGTGGCATATCGCGAAACTATCAGTACCGTTGCGGAGGCGCGCGGAACACACATTCATAAAACCGATGAGGAAGGCATTTACGGTGATGTGCTGCTCACAGTTGAACCCTTAGAACGCGACGAAGGATTTCAGTTTGAGGATAATACTGACGAGACACAGATCCCGCGGCAATATATCCCGTTCATTGAGAAAGCATTGGAAGGGGCGATGGGGACAGGGCCCCGCATCGGATACCCGATGCAAGACGTGAAAGTAACACTCACGGGCGGTTCCTATCACCCAACGGATTCCTCGGAAGTGGCATTTGAGGCGGCGGCAGCACTCGCCTTTGAAAACGCAGTTAGAAAGGCGAATCCATTCCTCTTAGAACCAATTATGCGGATACATATCACTGTTCCCGATGAACATGTCGGCAAGGTGATCGGCGACCTGAATGCACGCCGCGCCCAAATTAACGAGAGCACGACGCAAGACGCATCCGATACAGCCCGCGCATCGCAATCAACACAGAGTGTTGTTGATGCTTTCGTCCCGTTGTCAGAGACATTTCAATACACAACGCGACTCCGTTCGATGACACAAGGGCGTGGCGCGTTCACATTGGAATTTTCACATTACGAAGTAGTCCCTGAATCCCTTGCGCCAGGTGCGAATCCGATTGGCTCAGCTTAGACAGAAATTAAGGTCTGTATGCTTTCATCACCTTCTGTAGCTCTGCCAACGGAATCGCGTACATCGTCCTACTGTTGCGTCCAGTGGTTGTCGTTGCCATTGTCATTGAATTGACAATCGCCTCCTCTGTTGCTTCAATAACTGCTTGGAAGAGCGAACTTAAGCGTCTATTGAGGAGCATCTCGATGTGAAAGGTGCCAGTTTCAGACCTGCTTGAAAAGACATTCGCAGTGGAAAACGCGATGACGAATTCGCCACTACCGTCCGTACTCGGTGTCCCGGTGCGAGCGAGTCCGTGTGTCGCGCGGATCGCTAACTGTTTCAATTGACGGTGCGTTAACGGCGCATCGGTCGCGATAACAATAATAAACGAACCCTCTCGCGTCGGTTTCGGTGGGGATCCCGTAATTTCTCTGCCGACTGGCACACCATCAATGCGCAATTGATGGCGGCGGCCCCCGTTGGAGTTAACCAGGACACCTATTGTCCAGCCGCCCTGTGCTTCAGGCAGAACGCGAGACGATGTACCGATACCCGCTTTGAACCCGTAGCAGCGCATACCGGTGCCACCGCCGACGCAGCCTTCCATGACGGGACCATTGGCGGCATTTTCAATGGCTTCAATCGCGTGTTCTGCGGTAACATGGAGCCCACTGATGTCATTCAAACCACCATCGTAACACTCTGCTACAATCGGCAGCACGATGTTATTGTCGGGATACCTTTTCACTATGTAACGAACAACACCATCATGGACTGCGCCGACACTGAGCGTATTTGTAAGTAAAATAGGAGATTCAATCCATCCGGCTTGGTTAATACGCGCGATGCCGGTGGCTTCACCGTTGCCGTGGATGGTATAGGCTGCACCGAACAGACGGGCTGTCCAAATATCATCACTCGGAATGACGGCGGTGACACCGGTGCGAATTGAATCCCCTTCATTCAAGGTGACATGTCCGACCTTCACACCAGCGACATCGGTGATCGCGTTGTGAGTGCCTGTCGGAAGGCTCCCGATTTCGATGCCGATGTCGCGGGCACGGGCGCGGGGATCCGCTTCTACAGCTTCAGCATTTATGTTGGATATAGCGGATGTCCAAAGGACACTGATAATAATGACGGCGTACAATATTTTCGGCCGATACGAGGACTCAGTACCTCGCCTCTGTTTAAGAAATTTCTGCATCTTCCAATTGATTCCTATAAATTTCGCGAATTTTGTTAAAAATAGCGATATATGTTGGTAACCGGTAGTCGGGGTAGCTCCACTCCCACGGTTGAAACGTTTTACGATAAAAGCGGAGTGTAATTTCGGCATAAATGCCATCACAGAGATAGATACGGTGCGCGTGATCCTTCGTTGATGCGAGGACTAACTTTGCTAAGCAGAGGTAACCCGCATCCAAATTAACGCGCCGTGCCTCTCCATCTAACTTTTGTCTTATGAAATTTCGCTCCACTGTATTTGTAAACAGTTTCATCTCTGCCAATGTACCTGCGTTGATGAGTCTTTTAAAACTGATAAATTGCCTGTGGATGTCCGGCCCCATCTCGGCTTCATAATAGTTTGTGCTTGTAAAAGGCAGCAATTCACTTGTAAAGTCAATGGGTCCGAGACGTTGTGTGAGTTCCGCGTAAACGGTTGACAGAAGCCCCGGTTCAGCGGTGAGCACACCGATAACGGCTTTAACAGGTTGTGGCCTTGTAACGATTCCCATGTCATTCTCCAGAGTCAAACCGTGCGACGCGGTGCCTGTGTTTCGCCACCCTAAATTTTATGCATTGAGTATAACAGACAATATTTCAAGTGTCAATGTTTCATTTATCTATCACGTCAACTTCCAGGCCCGGGAGGCTCGGTTTGCAACCGCACCGGGTTTATAGTAAAATCCGAAAATAAGTTTACACTTGTCGCTCGTAGGGGTTGGGAATGTAATACAAGGAATGGATTTAGTCTATTCCCAGACTAAA
>VYCT01000196.1 GCA_009843785.1 Candidatus Poribacteria bacterium
GAATTCACCATGCCATTCCTATCAAGAAGCATCAACCAGATAGGAAAAGATGCGGACGAAACGAGCCGGCATCGCGATGAAAGTTTAACGGCAAGTTTTAGCCCGCAAACTTCGCCAAAAATACCAAAAACAGGGACTCTATCTAGTGGAACGACTCACCTCTTTCTACGCAAAGCGTGGCAAACATTTGTTTGATGCAATCGCTGCATTTTTCCTTATCATTATTTTTGCCCCGCTGATGGGATTGATTGCCATTCTTATTAAGCTCACCTCGTCCGGCTCCGTTTTTTTCTCGCACAAGCGGGTTGGATTAAACAACGAACTGTTTATCATGCACAAATTTCGGAGCCTCCATGTTGATACGCCGTCCTATTCAGAGAAACCTGATTCGACGGACGATGAACGCATTACGCTGGTTGGCAAGTGGCTCCGTAAAACGAGTTTAGACGAGTTACCGCAGCTTTTCAATGTACTCAAAGGGGAAATGAGCCTCGTGGGTCCACGGCCGGAAATGCCTTTCCTTGCTAAACATTATGAACCGTGGGAAAACCAACGCCACCTCGTCCGTCCGGGGATGACCGGGCTCTGGCAGCTCAGTCCGCGTAGACAAGGCACAATCCGAGACGGTATTTCTGTTGATCTTGAGTATGTTGAGAATCTATCTTTTTGGAGCGATTTCAAAATACTCCTCCGCACCTTCAAGGTTTTTTGGGATAGCAATACCTACTAATCGGATGAAAGTAGCGTTTGAAAACCTCAGTAGAGTACTGCGATACGGTTTTCAGTTGAAATGTCCACGATGTGGTAAAGGCGCGCTATTTCAAACCTTTTTCCGGATGTTTACCCATTGCACAACATGTGATTTGAAGTTTGAACGGGAATCCGGTTATTTTATCGGTGCCATGTACCTCAACTATGGGGCAACTGTCCTCATCGCTTTTCCGAGTTATTTCCTCTTTGAAACCTTCACGGCTATCCCTTTCTTTGTCAATTTGGGTATCTGGGCACTCTTTTCTGCGGTTTTCCCTATTTTCTTCTATCGTTATTCAAAAAGTCTGTGGCTGAACTTCGATTACATCTTTTCATCTTAGTGTCCATTGATGAAAAATCTTAGCACCCCTAATCTCTACTGGTGTTGTTCAAATTCATCGAAAACCCGATTTTGACAACGGAAAAATCGGCGCGAAAACCCAATAGTTAAAAAGTTACCTTGTGAAAATTTGCCCGCGGGTGTATGAACCCGCATCAGAAGCGAGGAACGTAAGTACCCGTGCCACACCAGCCGGATCTCCAAGTGAGTTCCGGGCATTTGCGACAGCTGCGTCTGCATCTTGCCCATCACGCTTCGCGGATTCCGCTATTTGCCCTAATTTAAGGGGCGTTGCTAAGCCTCCGGGGCAAATGGTGTGCATACGGATGCCCATTCCCCCAACTTGGTTTTCTACCGTCATGACAAGCCCATTGACCCCACCTTTGCTGGAAGCGTAAGCCACCGAGGAACTCCCGCCACGGACCCCTGCTCCTGATGCAATACATAGGATAACACCGCCGTTCTCTCGTCCCATTATCGGCACGGCGTGTTTAAGTGCGAAAAAAGTGCCTTTCAGGTTCACGTCAATAACCGAGTCAAAAGTCGCCGCCTCAAAATCATCAATGCGAACGCTTGGACCGCGCAGAACACCTGCCGAAGTTACCAACGTGTCAATCCCACCAAACGCCGTATCAGCCGTTTCCATCAAATCCGCTACCTCAGTTTCGACGGTGACATCCGTGCGTTGGAACTTCGCGGTTCCACCATTGTCAATGATCGTGCGAAGCGTTTTTTCAGCATCTTCCTCATTAATATCCCCGAAGACGACCTTCGCGCCCGCTTTGGCGTATTCAATCGCTGTTGCTGCACCAATCCCCGTAGAGCCACCAGTAATTACGGCTACTTTATTATTAAGTTGAACATCCATATTGTCTCCCCCTGATTCTGTTGTGAAACGATTTCCGAATCACAACAGTCTATTGACAAAAGTAATGGCAAGGTCGCAATACCCTTATACGTTCGGTAGGAAAGATTATATGTGGAATGCCGTGATAGCGCAAGCCTTTTTTGTGTTGACCCTGGCAGCAAGCGCGAATAAATGAGTTGTGTTAGATGGGAAATCGCTTAATTTTTGAACTGGAAACGATAAGGAATACGCAGGCGTTGGCTGACAACGACTTTGCCCTGTTTCGCTGGCACGAATTGGGACGCTTTGAGTGCTGCAACAGCCGCTTCTTCACACTCTAAACCGCTCACTTCAACAACTTTGACAACTTTGATATTTCTTGCTATGCCATCCACGCCTATTGTTGCTTCAAGGACAACGAGCCCTTGTTTATGCGAGAGACGGGCAGATTCGGGATATATCGGATCCACTTTGCGGAAGAATTTGGCGTTTTGTGTCGGTTCGTTTAGGAGTGCAGAGATGGGTGGGAGTTCCGCAGCTTGTGTGCCTGCAATAGCAAGTGGTGTCGATGTCCACTGTGGACGTGGCATCCGTTTAGGTGTAAAGCGTGTTGGTTGTGAAACACTGCCTGTTGTTATATGCGGAGGTAAACGGTCCTGAAGGCCCCTCTCATCTTCTGTGCCAATTTCTGCAGGACTCGTCTGATGAACAGTGGAGATTGGGAGTGTATCAACAACGAATTGCAGTTCCTTTTGCTGGATGTGAGTAACTTCTGTAAGTGCTTGGATACGGGGCGGCTGTGAGTGTATTATATCTGGTCGTGTGCGTTCTGGTGTCTTGAGCCGACGTGGCGTGTGCAAAGTTTTTTGAGTCTTCGGGAGCGAGACAAACTCCGCGATGATCGCATCACCATACTTGTCTGGTGTCCCGACAATAGACAGCGAGGCGATTCCTACACCTATCAGGTGAAGGCAGATGGATAAAAGGACAGATTTGTTCAGAAATTGAATAGCGTTGTTCATAATTTAAACACCTGCTTGCTAACTTTGCATCGGTAATCAATACATAACACAGTGGTGACGTATGCTTTGACGCTGTTTCTACGGGCAAAATGAGTATCTATACTGAATATAGTAGCAAGATTCGTGCCAATCTTTTGGACAGAATATTTAAAGCGCGCGAAAAAACTTGCAATTTCCCAATATTAATGGTAAAATTTTAGGGAGAAGAATCAAATTCACTCATAATTTGAATCAGGAGGATAACCCCCATGGAAGTGAGAATTGAATATTGCACCTCTTGAAACTACAAACCACAGGCAGCCAGTTTGGCAGATGCCTTGAAAGAAAAGTATGGTGCAGAAGTTGATAAAGTTGATCTGATTCCAGGCAGTGGTGGGGCTTTTGAAGTCTCATTAAACGGCACGCTGCTCTACTCGAAGTTAGAGACTCGGGAGTTTCCAACGACAGAGCAGATAACAACTGCAATAGACGCTGCGTAGTCTGAATCGCATTTTTGGAAGGGCGGAGGCTGTTATTGTATTGCCTCCGCTTTTCTTTTGACTTCTCAAGTTGAAACATTACTCGACAGCAACGATTGCGATCTTCCATCGATCTGCTTGCTGAATGAGTACGTCAGCATCCATAACAAAAGTTCGCCGCGCTTCTACTGCCAGCACACCGGCGTTAGCTTGATGCAACACCTCTAACGTTTGCATGCCTACTGTCGGGACATCGATACGGAAGTCGTGATTCTCAGCAGATGCTTTTACAACAACCACTCCCTTCCTTCCTAAATTTCCGCCTCTTTTAATAGTCGCATCTGTCCCTTCAATCGCTTCAATGGCAAGGACGATCTGATTTTTAACGACAACAGTTTGCCCAATATCCATATTGGCGATCTGGCGTGCGGTGGTGATACCGAGTTCGATATCTGCCTGTTGGCTTGCGGTAGGTGGTCGTTTGGTTAAAACACCCGGTTGTGGGAGGAGATCCTGAAGGTAGCGGTCTTGCGTGAGGATAGTAAGTCCGGCGGATTCAAGATAGTTAAGGGCTGCGTTGACAATTACGGCGGGTTTTTCACGTCGGTTTTGGACTAAAATTTTGATGGTAGTCGTATCAATTTGGAATGGAAGAAGCAGGATATTTTTTTCGACCTTACCGATAATCACGACCTCTTGGACACCTGCGTTGAGGAGCGTTCGCGCAATTTTTTGAATCTGTCCGACACCATAGGTATGAATTTCATGTGCAATCCCGGCAAAGCGTTGTACATCGGACTTTGTGATTTGGATGATAACCGGTTCTCGATCATGGGCGACAGCGGCACGAGCCAATAACACCGGTAGCTTACCTGCCCCCGCAATAATCCCCAATTTTTCCATATTTTTGTATTACCTTGCGGTTCGTTTAGGTAGGTTTTGCATAGGACGTGGCTCTCCGTAGCATTGAAGAAACTTCCAAGCAATACGCAGGAATACCGAAGCAAAACACCCTTCCATTTTATTACGGGCTTACGTTTCGGAGCAGAAGCCCAATATTTAAAATAGCTCAACCATTCAGGGTGCGGTTGGGTTGACTAAATCCGATGCCGCGTTTGGAGGCTTCAATAAATTCAAGAAGGTATTCAACTTCTGGAGTTGCTTCAAGTTCTTCCTTGACTCTGGCGACCGCATGTTTGAGCGGTAAACCGGAGCGGAACAAGATGCGGAATGCTTTCTTTAGTTCTGCAAGCGTTTCAGATGTCAGTTGCGCCAACGGATTAATCCGAGATGTTCGGATACCGATACGGTTGAGACTCCGCACTCGCGCCGGTTGTCCAGCAGACAGCATGAAGGGTGGAATATCCTGTACAATCTTTGAGAACCCTCCTGCCATTGCCATTTTGCCGACACGTACATATTGGTGCAGTGCAGCGTGCGCCCCCAATCGCACGTCATCTTCAATCACAACATGCCCCGCAAGCGAGACAAAATTTGCCATGATCGTTCTATTGCCGACGATGGTGTCATGTGCCAGATTAACCCAATTCATCAACAAGTTGTTGTCGCCAACGATAGTTGACCCCTCTTCAAATGTTGACCTGGAGATAGAAACGTACTCGCGTAAAATATTGCGATTCCCGATTTTTACATAACTCCGCCAACCGTCGTACTTCAAGTCTTTAGATTCGTTCCCGATGGTAGCACCGAAGAAAATCTTACATTCTTCACCAATTGTTGTCCATTTCTCAATCTGAACATGCGGACCTATCACGGTGCCACGCCCGATATGAACGTCTTCACCGATAAGGCTATACGGTCCGACCTTGACACCCTCTTCCAGCATCGCTTTTGGAGAAATAATAGCCGTTGGGTGAATATTAGTTTCTAACATAGATGCCCCTCTCTAATGGCTACCGGTAGTCGGTTAAGACGCGGTTTGGAACGGATAACCTCTCCGTGGCGTACACCAAGTGAGAGTAGATTGTTACAGGAGATCTCTTGACTGATAGCCGCTAGCTGGCTGCTGATAGCCGATTCAGACAGATGCCAGGACGATTGATAGTTCAGCCTCAGTTGCAAGCTCGTCTCCTACATAAACACGCCCTTCGATCCGTGCAAGCCTGCTCCGCAGTTGTGCGACCTCTATCTCCAATCGAAGTTGATCTCCAGGAATGACGGCACGCCGGAATGTCGCCTTACTGATTGAACGAAAGTAACCGAGTTCACCCTCTTTACCGATGTCCCGAAGCACGAGCCATGCGGCGAGTTGTGCCAGTGCTTCAATCTGTAGCACACCCGGCATCACCGGCTGCGTTGGGAAGTGTCCCTCAAAAATCGGTTCGTTGTAGGTCACGTTCTTAATGCCGACGGCCCGTTTTTTACTCTCATATTCAATAACTCTATCAACCATACACATCGGATGCCGATGCGGTAACACTTCATAGATTTCCATAACTTCAATCGGTTCTTGAACGGGTGGCTGTTGAAGGTGCCCCGCCTCAGCGAGGGCTTTCACAAATTCGGCATGGAATGTATGTCCAGTGCGCATTGCGATAACGTGCGCCTTCGGCAGGTGCCCCGCGAGATAAAGATCACCAATCAGATCCAAGATTTTATGTCGGACAAACTCATCGTCAAAGCGGGGCGGTGTGCTGGGTTCCCCCGCCGCGTTGATAACAAGGACATTATCATAACTCGCGCCTTTCCCGATGCCAAGTGCCTGTAGTGCTTCGATTTCATCCTCAAAACAGAAGCTGCGCGCCGGTGCTATGTCACGGGCGTATGATTCTGGCGTTATTTTGAATGTCGCTATTTGTGGCGTCGTTTGTGGGTGTGCGTAAACGAACGTTACCTCTAACGCATCAGCAGGCAATAAAACGAGTTGTCTGTCTCCTGAGGAAAGTGAAAACGGTTCTGCGACCTCGATAGCATTCCGGGGCGCGTCTTGTGAGACAAGCCCGACCGCTTGAATATTTTCGACATACGGCATCGCACTTCCATCAAGCCCAGGCGGTTCCGGGGCATCGAGTTCCACGACAGCGTTATCAACACCGAGGCCTGCTAAAGCAGAAAGGATGTGTTCGACGCTACTCACCGATGTATCGCCACTGCGTAAGCTGGTGCATCGTGGTAAAATGTCTGCCCAGTTTTCCTGACATACCTTCACTTCTGGAGCGTCTGCGATATCTACACGCCGAAAGACGATACCGGAATTCGCGGATGCCGGTTTCAAGGTCAATGTTACAAGTTCCCCTAACATTAACCCTTTTCCTGTAATTGTTATCTCGTTTTGAATTGTTTGCTGTGAATCTGCCTTTTCCATTTTTTAAGTGTTATCGGCTATCGGCGGGAATGGCTATCAGCCGTCAGGGCGGTTTCCCTCAGCAAGACACGCAAGCGTCACGAAACGTTTCTTTTCTTTGCTGACTGCCGACTGCTGACTGCTATTCCTGTTGACAGCTATTAGACAACTATCCCTTCGATTTGTTGTAAAGCATGCCTACCGTTCACGAGAGGCACGTCGAATTTTTCGTATCATCCTGTTATGTTCTGAAAGCGTCTTTGAAAAGTGATGTTTTCCTTCGCCTATTGCTACAAAATAAAAATAGTCTGTTGTTTCCGGGCGCAGTGCTGCTATGATTGAATCGATACCCGGATTGGCAATAGGTCCCGGAGGTAGCCCCTTGTGTTTGTATGTATTATAGGGCGAGTCAACACTTAAATCTGCTCTCGTTAAAAGCCGTTTTGGGTTTCCTAAGGCGTACAGTACTGTTGGATCTGCCTGAAGCCGCCACTTTTGTTTCAGTCGATTATGGAAAACACTCGCGATCCGAGGACGCTCTGGTTTAGATTGCGCCTCCTTTTCGATCACGGAGGCAAGCGTTACGATTTCATGCTGTGTGAGCCCTAAGTTTTGTGCTTCTTTATCAAACGTTTCAACCCACCGCTGCTTGAATTCATTAAGCATCATCTCAACTGCCTTTTCAGCCGTTGTCCCTTTCGCGAACTTGTACGTATTCGGGAAAAGGTATCCCTCTACCGTCTTACCTTCAAGACCGTGCGCTTTCAACAGACGAGGCGATTCGGTGGCGGTCTGAAATGCTGTAGCTGTGCCGAAACCTGTTGTTTCCCAAAGTTGAGCGATGGCGGATGTCGTTAACCCTTCTGGAACTGTCAGACTAACGAGCGTAACCTGTCCTTTTTCAAATTCATCAACAAGGTGCCACAACGCCATATTCCGTCGCAGCGCATAAATCCCTGCCCGTAAACGTTTGCCAGTTCCCCTATGTCGGACAATTATACGGAAGGCATATTCGCTCCGAATTAACTTTTGTTCAACGAGCCGCTTTGCTATTGCTCGCGAACTGCTGCCAATTGGCACCTCGAAATTAACAACCTCTTCCGAAGCGGATGGCGGTAACATTAAGAATACTCCAATTGATAAGCCGATGATGCAGAGCGCGCCGAGACCGCAGAATGTCAATATGCTTATTTTAATGATTCGCTTTTTTTCTGTTGACCCCATGCGTTTTAAAGGCATTCCAGTTGTGATATTTTCACGTTCTGACGGGCGATCAGGCATTTATTGGTAGATGCTGTCGGCTTCACGATCCTGATTCAAATAGTCAGTGAGAATGATCACTGCTGCGACCTCGTCAATCAGTTCTTTCTGTTCTTTTGTGTCTTTGTTAAGTTCTCGTAATATCTCTTCAGCCTCAGCGGTTGTAAAGCGTTCGTCCTGAAATTCAATCGGGATGTTGATGACACCCTCCAGGCGTTGCGCGAACTTCTGAATTTTTTCCGCTTGTGGTCCAATCGAACCGTCAAGTGAGATAGGTAACCCGATAATAACACGTTCTACCTTGTGGATGGAAATGAGGTCTGAAATAGCAATCAGATCGACTTTCCGATTTTTCCGAGTCAGCGTACACAGTGGGTGTGCGGCAACCCCGAGTTCATCACTGAGGGCAACCCCAATACGTATATCACCAACGTCTAATCCGAGTAAAATTGCCATAAGAGCTCCATTTTTTTTTGTTATCTATCGTCAGATAATTGATTGCTGAACACCGAATCAGAAGCGGCCTGAACGTAAAATCGGGACTACTAATCCGAAGAACGTTTCAGTTAAAATTTTACACGAAAAGTTGTGTGTAGTCAAGGAAAATCTGGTGAAGGCAAAAATTCCGATAGAGGGTTGATAAATAACGCTAATTTGTGCTATAATTTCGGCAAATAAAACAGAGGGAAGGTATCAAACAGTGCAATTGCCTCTCGAGTTTAATGAAGATAATCAAACGACTAACCATTATCTCTATTATGGCGATAACCTCTCGATTCTTCAGCAGTATATTGAGGATGAGCATGTTGGTCTAATCTATATTGATCCCCCGTTTAACACTGGAAAACTTCAGAAACGCACGGAGATTGAGGTCGAACTGGATGCCAAGGGCGACCGCGTGGGTTTTCAAGGCAAGACATACCGCACCTACAAGGGCAAAACCACACACTATACCGACAAGTTTGAGAGTTCGGATGCCTACTTAAAGTTTTTACGTCCTCGTTTTGAGGAGGCGTACCGGGTGCTGCATCCACACGGCAGTTTCTTCCTCCATATTGATTATCGGGAAGTGCATTATTGTAAGGTGATGCTTGATGAAATTTTCGGGCGGGAATCGTTTATGAACGAGATTATCTGGGCTTACGATTATGGTGGTAGACCTAAGTCACGGTGGCCCGCTAAGCACGATAATATCTTGTGGTACGCTAAAAACCCTAAGCACTATACCTTCAATTTCGATGAGATGGATAGAATCCCGTACATGGCACCCGGTTTAGTTGGTAAAGAGAAGGCAGCACGAGGCAAAACACCAACCGATGTCTGGTGGCATACCATCGTCAGTACCAACGGAAGTGAAAAGACGGGTTATCCTACGCAGAAACCGCTCGGAATACTTAATCGTATTGTCAAGGTACATTCAGCACCAGGCGATATCCTCTTAGATTTTTTTGCTGGTAGTGGTACATTTGGAGAGGCAGCAGCAAGGCACAATCGTTCCTCTATTTTGATTGATAATAATATTCCTGCGATTAAGATTATTATCGACAGGTTAAAATTTCATGGTATTAAGCTAGTCAACGCCAGTTACGAAACATTAATGGAGGAAGTTGATGAAAAATCTTCCGCTTGATATAGATGTGAGAGAAATAGTCTCTATTGCTGAAAATCTACGCAACGAATACAACAGTAATAATTTAGATTGGGTAGAAAGTCCATTCGCTTGGATTAAATGTTTACCCTCCAGAACAAAAGGGAAAATTGGTGAGCAACTTATAGAACGCTGGTGTACGGAGCAAAATTTTGATGTTAAACCTTCGCCAGATTCCGAGGCTGACCGTATCATTAGTGGACTTCGGGTTGAGATAAAATCTTCAACCTTATGGAAAAGCGGAATATATAAGTTTCAGCAGTTGCGAGATCAAGCGTACGATCTGGTCATTTGTTTGGGAATTAGTCCATACGATGTCCATTGTTGGATTTTGTCCAAAAAGGTGATACTAGATCAATGGAAATCTGGAGGGATCCGATCACAACATACAGGGCGCCAAGGTACAGATACCGCGTGGTTATCCGTTAATCCAAGTACCCCTCAAATTTGGCTAACACCACAAGATGGTAGACCAACAAATGCTATCAAAATACTTCGTCAATTTACAAAAGCGAGGCAATAATGGTAGGTTAGGGGATTATAATATTGAACTCGTTAACGCTGATTACGAGACACTTAACACGCAAGCAATAGAATAGAGGTATTTTGGTTGTTCACTTGGTGTAGGAATATAAAAAAACTGCTTTTTGGCTATCTTTTTTAATACTGATGTTTCTAATAAGTATGGGTACTGTAAATGGTTCGCTTGATATTTAACAAAAAACGAATGCGAAGGGCGCAGGGAACGAATGCGAAGGGCGCAGGGAGGGATGGACTGTGAAAAGACTTAAGGAAATTTCGGAACAGATTCGAGAGGGGATAACCGAATTTATGGAGGCAGTAGACGGTACCGAATCTCTGCTTGATAAAACTATCCTTGATATGAAAAAACGGCTTGCCGAGGCAAAAGATCTCGTCGCTACAGCGATGGCTGAGGAGCAGAGACTCAAACGCGCCTATCAGGAGGCTATTGATACCGCGGAAATATGGGGTAAAGAGGTTGATACGGCTTCGCAGATGGATGACCCTGGACGCGCAAGTAAAGCACGGGAACGTGAGCGGCAGCATCTACTTCTGGCAGACGACTATAAACGTCAAATTGATGTCCAAGAAACAGTTGTTGCTCGCCTTAAGGCTGCGCTCCATGAATTTTACCATGAGTTCCGGGATACCGTGAAACGCTCTGAAACCCTTTGCCAACGTCAGAAACAAGCAGAAACGCGAGTAGAATTCTATAAGAAGGTTTATCAATTGTTGGTGAATGAATTGGACACCCATGTGTCTAAAGTTTTTGAGCAGGCGGAACAGAAATTGAAAGCGACGGAAGCCGAAGCGGAAATTTGGGAAGACAAGGGGCGTGCTGCTACCGCTGACACAGAAACTGACGGAGACAACTTCAACCTGGACCAAGCACTCGCAGAACTTAAAGATGATGTCTTGGGCAGTGGGCGAAAATGATTAACCTCTTGGAGCTGACGAAATATTTCGGCAAGTTATGCGCCGTTGATGCGCTGACATTGCAGGTGGATGCCGGTGAGATTTTTGGGTTCCTCGGACCCAATGGCGCGGGGAAAACGACGACAATCAATATGCTCACAGGTTTACTCCGTCCAACATCTGGGACCGCGACACTTGGCGGGTACGATATTCAGCAGCAGAGTCTGCAGGCGAAGGCGATTCTCGGACTGATGCCAGATACACCGCAACTCTACGAGGCGTTAACGGGTAGGCAGTTTGTCCGTATGATCGCCGATTTATATGAAGTGCCACCGCGACAAACCGAAAATGAGATGGGGAGCCTACTTGACCAACTTGAACTTGTTGATGCCGCTGATGATCAGATTAAAGGGTATTCCTACGGTATGCAGAAGAAAATTCTACTGATCTCGCTCCTCGTGCATCACCCCAAAATCCTTTTTCTTGATGAACCTACCAGTGGGCTGGATCCGAGAAGCGCGCGCACCGTCAGGGAAATTTTGCGAGAACGCTGTGAGCAAGGCTGTACCGTCTTTATGACAACACATATACTTGAAATTGCCGAGCGGATCTGTGACCGGGTCGGCATTATTAGTAAAGGGCAGCTGATCGCTGTCGGGACACTCTCAGAATTACAGCAAAAGCAGCGTGATCTCCAAACGCAGTCCACCGATGTCAATCAGCAGGCAGAGACATTAGAGGATATTTTTCTTGATCTAACGGCCGATGTTTAAAGAGTGGCTATCAGCCTACTTCGCAGTGGAGTCTGTCGGCAACCCGGACCAGAGACTCTTAAAAATCTTGCATGTTCCTATTTCCGTCAGAATTAACCCAGAACCATCGTGGAACGTAGTGGAACGATGAGCATTTGGCGATAATTAAAAAGATGTTAAGAAATATCAAAATTCTACTAAAAGCGGACTGGCAAGGCTGGGGAAATAGTCTTAAACGCGGCGGAGAGACATGGCGGAAAGGCATTTTAAAAGGCATCGGTTATCTTATCTTCATCGTCGCATTGGCAGTGTTAGGCAACACCGTTTTCAGCCATTTGCGGTTCATTGAGGCGAAACCTACGCTGCTGTTGGGCGTTATTAATGGTTTCATGGCGTTCGGACTTATTGTCATTGCCAAAGAGTTGATGGAGAGTTCACTGAAAAGTCTGTACGAAACACCGGATACCGCTCTCTTACACGCTGTGCCGATGCGTCCGGTAACAATTTTCGGATATAAGTTTGTTCATCTCACGACGACCCGCTTCCCAAGTATACTCTGTTTTTTGGGGCCTCCGTGGGTGATGTTTGGTCTAATATTTGAACTGCCTTGGTTTTTTTACGCGTTACTATTTCCGACATGCTTGTGTCTTCTCGTAATGCTCGCGAGTTATGTTACCATCAGCGTCATGTTGATCGCTCGTTTCTTTTCATCCGGGTGGCTTCTTGCAACACTCAAGGTACTCGGTACGGTCATCGGTGTCACTGTAGGGTTTCTGTTATCATTGACACTGTTTACGACATCTGATTTAATACCGGTGAAACAGTTTTTGCTGGATTGGGCGTCCTCGGAAACAGCCGGTGCAGCGTCTAAACGGTATCCGCACGAATGGATTGGCGAATTCATGTTGATCTGGACAACTGAGTCTACAATAGGGGACCGATTAAAATGGATGCTGTGGGCACTTGGCGGATGTCTCACCTCTGTGGGCATCGCAACCTTCGTTGCACAGTTGGTTTATCAGAGAGGTTGGGAAAATATCCGTCAATTGAAAGTCAAGCGGAAGCCGATACGGAGCAATGGTGATCCTAAAGCATCGGACCTAAAAGGTATTACTATAGCACTCGGGCGCGGTAAAATCAGGACGATGATGCTAAAAGATTTTCTGGTCTTTGCCAGACATAGTGGACGGCTGATTGCGGTTGTAATGCTTACGCTTTTTTTGGCAGTCCACATCGGCATATTATTTACAGGTGGGGGCAGCGCAGATGCGAATGCCGCTGAGATTCTCACTGTTCAGATCGTACTTTACAGCATTCTTATTACCTTTGGTATCAGTTGTAACGGACTACGGGATGAAGCAAAGACATGGTGGATGCTGAAATCTGCGCCTGTCACACCGAATATGGTGTTTACAAGCAAGTTCCTAACCGCGTTTCTCTGTGCATTGGTTTATGCCGAATTCTGGTCCTTGGTTGCAGGGTATCTACTCCGAATGCCGAGAGACGTTTGGTTGCCTGTCCTACTAACACCTGTTATAACACTCCCCGCAGGGTGTGCCTTGAATACGACAATTGGAACACTACCATGGATGGCGGAGTTGAACCATCAACCGAGACCGCTTTTGCGGGTTGTTACTTTCGCCGTGACACTCGTTGTTGATATGGGACTTGTGATCGCGCCAGTGATAGCATGGTATACAGAAAGCATCGTTCTGTTTGTAGGCTTGATAACCATCCTTGCGGGTGTGTTTGTGGTGTCTTATAAGTGGGGAATCAGCAACCTTCGCAGGTTGTTAGTCGCACAGTCGTAACGTTTGTAACACTTGCAATCGAGATTTTTAACCTCATCTACTTCCGAAGCACAGAAAAGGGGAAAGATGTTAATAGAATATGAGGGCATAACACCGGATGTACATGCCTCGGTCTTTGTTGCACCTGGGGCGATGATTATTGGTGATGTGACAATTGGTCAAGAATCGAGCATCTGGTTTAACAGTGTACTCCGCGGAGATTTAGAACCGATCCGAATTGGGTGTCGTACCAACGTGCAGGACGGTGCGGTCATACACATGGATAAAGAGATACCGTGCCTTATCGGTGATGACGTTACGATCGGTCACGGTGCTATTCTTCACAGTTGTACGATTGGCAACGCAGCTCTGATTGGGATGGGCGCGATTCTTTTGACAGGTTCGGTCATCGGTGAACGGGCTATTGTCGCTGCTGGGACGCTTGTGCGCGAGGGGCAGGAGATCCCACCGGGGACCGTCGCTATGGGCGTACCCGCGAAAGTTCGACGTGAGGCTACCGAGGCTGAACTTGAACGCGTCCGGCACGGTAAGGACGATTACATCTTGCGTGGCAAATTAATGCAAAAATCTACTTTGACATCTCAATAGGTACATTTTATCAGTGTAGCGATTTTTATTTTACGGTAACCGATAAAAAGGAAGATTATGGCAAAACGAACATGTTTGATGATTGGTGGCAGTGGTATGGCCGGTGGCTGGATCCACAACTTCACCAGTAATTTCAGCGATCGGATTGAAATCATTGGATTAGCAGATGTGAATACAGATGTTCTCGCATCGCAAGGCGAGACGTTAGGTCTCAGTGCCTCACAACTCTTCACGGATTTTAACGAGGCGTGTGCAGCGGTCAAGGCTGACTTTTGCGGGATTGCCGTCCCACCGCAATTCCACAGTCCTGCAGCGATTGCCGCTATGGAAAACGGGATGCCCGTTATTTGTGAAAAACCGATCGCCGACACCTTGGATGCAGCGAAAGCGATGGTACGCACTGCGCAAAATACCGGATTACCGTGCGCGATTATCCAAAATTATCGCTATGCGAACAATAAACAGGAATTAATTCGCATCCGTGATGAAGGTCGATTGGGACGACTCCAGCACATTGTGGGTAGATACGCTTGTGATTACCGGCGCTATCTCTCATGGGGAAGAGATTGGCGGCATGATATGGATTTCGCACTCCTCTTTGAAGGCTCTGTTCATCATTTAGATATGCTCCGATTCCTCTCCGGCGGCGATTGCGAGACCTTGATCGGATTTGGTTGGAACCCCGAATGGTCGAGTTTCCAGCACTACTCCAGCGGTCTCTATATGATGCGTATGGATAACGGAGTTCACACCTCTTATGAAGGAAACAGTTCCTCTGCGGGGATCATTAATTGTTGGAATTCCGAACACTACCGCGCCGAGTTTGAAGAGGGTGCAGTCGAAATCGCAGGCGGAAACCAGATGACGATCCACCGGGTCGGTGGTGAAGCGGAAGTTTATGAGGCGCCACCCATTCCGTATCACGCACATCAGCATCTGTTTGATGAGTTCCTGAATTGGATTGATGGGGGTGAACCTTCTGATACACGCATTGAGGACAATATCAAAAGTTTCGTGCTTGTCATCGCTGCGATGGAAACGACCGTTGATGGGCAACCGAAGCAAATTGCTGATTATCTCAGTGATTTAGATCTCTAAGATTTACGCGTCTGCACTCGCGAAAGTTGCGGGTCGGATAGGTGTTAACTATGCTTAATCCAGATCACGAAATACCACGTGTCCTTGAGGATATCCCGGAATCGGAGCAGCACGCTTTACTTGAAAAGGCGGCAACCTGGATTGTGCGGCGCAGTCTGACCACGCCGGCAATTATCGTCTTGGAGACCTGCAAACCGCTGAACTTTTTGGGCAGTCAATTTTTAATTGCATTTAGCCCTTTCGTTCAAGCAATTTTCAAAGGCGACGAATACCACAAATTCGCGCTCGTTTTGGAGAAAGATGCGAATGTGGAGCTCCTGATTGAATTGATTGAGGCACAATCGTGAGTCCGGAGGGACAGCCTCTCGCGTTCGATGTCCGAAAGCGGTTTCCTCTTAGTCCAAAAACCGAGCCCGTAATGTAATGGAGGGCGACTCAATAGCGAAAACCGTTAATTCACCAAACAACGAAACTTACCCGCAAGGAAACTTAAAAAGGCGGGATATACGGAGCAGAACGCCCTAAGCGATTTCCTCTTAGTCCAAAAACCGAGCCCGTAATGTAATGGAGGGCGACTCAATAGCGAAAACCGTTAATTCACCAAACAACGAAACTTACCCGCAAGGAAACTTAAAATTATGGCAGTTGAATTGAAAATGCTTCAGATGGATCAGACGATGACCAAGGGAAAAATCGGGAAATGGCTCGTTAAGGAAGGCGATACCGTCACCGAGGGGCAACCCCTGCTGGAAATCGAAACCGATAAGGTCGTTCATGAACAGGAATCCCCTACCGAGGGCGTTATTGCCCAGATCCTTGCTGAAGAAGGCACCAATGTCCCCGTCAACGCGCTGCTCGCTGTTATCGGGGCACCCGGTGAGGAAGTGCCACGCGTCGAGGCAGATACCGCAGTGGCGCAACAAGAACCGGAACAAGAAGAGCAGGTCCAACCCACACAACCGAAGGCGACTCCATCACCTACCCCTGTTGCGCTGAAAGCCTCCCCAGCAGCACGTCAGCTTGCAGAAAAACTCGCTATCGACTTGGTCGAAGTCACTGCCTCCGGACCTGGTGGACGTATCCTTGAGGGCGATGTCCAGCGATATATCGACTTGCGGGGACCCTTGCCAACTGAAGCCGCGCGCCTTAAAGCATCTCCGCTCGCACGGCGATTGGCGAAGGAGCATGGTGTCAATCTCAGTTCAATTGCTGGCTCCGGTCCTGATGGCAGAATCGTTCGGGACGACGTGTTACAAGCAGCAAGCACAGCACCGGAGATCCCCACTGTAGAAACTCCTGCACTTCAGCAGGGCACAGAAGTCATCGCTATGGACGGCATCCGTGGAATTATCGCAGAACGGATGACTTTGAGCCTTCAGACGAATGCCAGCGTCACCCTCCATACTGAAGTTGATGCGACGGCATTTGTTGAATTACGTGGGATGCTCAACGATAAACTACAGGCAAGAGAGGTGAATATTACCTACACCGATCTACTTGTGAAAGTTGTGGCAAATGCTTTGCGGGAACATCCACGACTCAATGCAACACTCACGGATGAAGGGATACACCTATTGCGAGAAATTAACATCGGGGTCGCGGTTGCATTGGAAGATGGGTTGGTAGTTCCGGTCGTCCGAGATGCTGACAAGGAGCGGTTATCGGAGATTTCAACACAAGTAAAAGATTTCGCTGAACGGGCACGAGGTAATCAGTTGACACCCGGAGAACTTCAAGGCGGGACCTTTACGATTACGAATCTCGGAAACTTTGGGATTGATGCGTTTACGCCTATTATCAATCCGCCGGAGAGTGCTATTCTTGGGGTGGGACGGATTCTGAAGAAGCCGGTTGTTCATGAAGATGAGATTGTTGTTCGGAGTATGCTGACGCTAAGTCTGACTTTCGATCATCGGGTTGTAGACGGCGCGCCTGCAGCGCAATTCTTGCAAACGGTTTCTGGATATATTCAAGATCCGTATCTGTTGTTGGTGTAGGACCTACCAACGTTCTGTCTGTAGAGATTCGACTTCATCAAAATGTGCATCTCGTGTGACGAGAATCAAATCGTGTTGCATGGCAATTGCTGCAATCCAGATATCATTATTCGGGATGGGTCTACCTTTCCTGCGCAGCCGTTCTTTGATGATTCCGTACCACTGTGCCGTTTCCAAATCACAAGAAAGAAAAGTATGCTCTTCTACGAATACGTTGGTTCTGTGAAGATTTTCCGTAACCTTATTTGATTTCTGTGCGCCGTAGTAGAGTTCACCAACTGTAGGAGAAGCTAAGAATAAGTTATTACCATTTTGCATTTTTTCTTCAATCGCCGTGTCACCAGTCAGCATTCCGATAACAATATTGGTGTGTAAAAGATAGTTACCATTCTGATTTATCGACCTGTCCACAGTCCTCTTCAATTGCGCTCTTTATTTCTTCAAGATCCTCAGGCGGGAACAATCCGACAAATTTAAGCAGTTCCTTACCTGGGGTGCCTCTTATGGGTTCGCCTAAAAAAGAGAGAACAGAATTCAAAATCTGTTTCTGTTGCATAGGCGTAAGTTTGTCTAATCGCTGAACAATTTCTTGGATAGTTGTTGGGTTTTCCATTGTAGTGCCTCCTTTTTAGTTGAGTTGTCACTATAAACAGTTTACCATCAATTATATCCAAAAATCAACTTTTTTCGGTATACCAGCCAGAACCATTCAGTTTGTAGTACTCTGTTGTCGGTTAACTAAGGTGCTCTGATTAATCAAATATCTCTTTAACTGACAACTAACAACTGATAACTGACAACCATAGTGCTATATGTATCCAGCGAGTTGCAAATCTTCTTGTTCCGCCCATTTTCCTAATAGGTTTTTCTCTTTGGGGGTTGCTAAACGGTTCCGCCTGCCTCGAACTTGACGGATAACTTTTTCGCGTGGCGCAACCTCAATCGTCAAAATTTTGCGTCGTCCATTTTCATCTTCAATTTCCATGCTCCAAATTGATGAGCGTCCGGTATGACAGGATCTCGCGTAAGTTGAGACGCAATGCCGCAGTATCCGACTTTCGTCGATAAGCTCGTCGCTGCTGAGCAGTTCTCGAATAGACCAGAATTTCATATTGCGTGCCTCCTCACTCCCTTCTAACAGATGAAATTCACCGATCTCTGAACCGTGCCACTCAAGTTCTCTGTCTTTTGATTCTCTACCGAGTTCGCCGTGCCATTCCTCGACTTGGCGGAGCAGCGTTTCAGGGGTTCTCCGGCGCATGCTGAAGTTCGGTTGCGCGGGTCCAATTTCTCTTGCAACCCCTCTCTCGACGAAAACGCGGCGGTTCTCGTATCTCTGATGCCAAATGTAGTCAATAATCGGATGTACATGACTGACATCCAACATCGGATTTGCAATAAAAAAACGGATCACGTTCAGCCAGAAATCGTCGTTGTTAAAAGTTCCGGTCAGTCGTGTGCCGCGAAACGCGTCCGCCAAATACTTATCACCACCGAGGGCGTGTACTTGTCCCCAGCGGAGTGCCTCCTCAATTGTATAACGCCTCGGTGCCTTAAGAAAATGGTGTGCCATCTTTTTCGTGAACGGTATAGGAATATCCGAAGCAGTTCGGATATTTTGACCGGTGCCGATGTGTTTGAACCAATTTTGGTGTATTACATTTCCATTAAACCAGACACAATCCATGAAAAGCGGAATTTCATAAGCCGCGAGTAGGTGGCGGGCGAGTTCGGAGAACTGGCGGTCGCGGTTATGTTTTTTCACTTTCCACGTCTCAACGGGTCGGATCCAACTTTCATGATGGTTTGCGAGTGCTGCGATGCCTTGAATATAGGAGGTCTCCTTTAACAAGTCTGAATTGTCTTCGAGATATAACAGGAGTTTCAAAAGGACTTTCGGGGCGATGCTGCTCTCAAAAGTTTCCGAAATGGCTCTGGTAACCGAATTCTGTAGCTTTTCGGAGCGTAGTTCTTGATTGTATATCTTCGGCAGAATCTCTCTCAGGTTGCTGTCTTTCTTCTTTTTCGCCATCATTTTGGTGGCTTGTGTGCGGGTCATAACGTATAGTTCGTCTTGCCGCTGACGCGGAGTTTTATCTAAACCCTGACTAAAATTATAGGCGCGGCACCATTCCTTATACACCTCAACCGAAGATATGCCGAGCTGCTGGAAATGCTCCTGCATTTTCAATGAGCATTCCTCTATTCGTATTTTTTTCTGGGATTTTTTTTTCTTTTGAGCCATCAGTTAAGCCCTATAGGTACACTATGAATTGCGCCTCTATTCCACCCATTTCAGAGACATGACGACGGTTTTCTGTCACTGTTCAATTACCCGTAATGTGTTTAACCCGACCGACTCGGTATATATTCCAATTTTATCATCTAACCCGTTTTTCAGCAACCTTGCATTTTTTCCAAGAAAACCGAAGCAATTGACAACTAAGACGGTAGCCAAGTATACTACGTTTCTATTTGACATGAACGCATCACAGGTGTTATACTATCAAGATAGATGATATTTGATGGTGATATGGCTGAAGTGATGAATTGGGAACGATTTTGCTTGTATCTAAGGGGGAAGTTTGATGCTTTTATGTATAAAGTGTACGCATAACGCTTGCAAGTTTTGTGGCAGTCTTTTTTCTGATAGCACTGCCGAGTTTTGCTAAGATTGATCCGGCGAATATTATGGGGATGTGGCTCTTTAACGAAGGGAAAGGTGGCACTGCTACAGACTCATCAAAACAGGGTAACGATGGCGAAATCCACGGCGCGAAGTGGGTTGATGGAAAGTTTGGTAAAGCCCTTGAATTTGATGGTGCAAGTAACTGGGTTGAAGTTCCACACTCAAACACCGTCGGGTTTAAAGCAGGTGTGTCATTCACGATTACGCTCCATTTCAAAGGCACTAAGGTCGCTGGTGCGCTTGTTGGCAAAAACTACGAGGATACATCACAGGTGGTCCCGTGGTACCTGCTCTGGAACGGAGGTGGCGATAATAAGGTGACCCTCTATCTGCGCGACAGTGCATCAACAAGTTTCCGTGCAGATGGCACCACGGAAATTGGGGACGACAAATGGCACTTTGTCGTCGGCAGAGCCGACGCAAGTACGGGTAAGGCTTCGATATGGATAGATGGCAAGATGGAAAAAGAGATTGACTTCAACGAAAAAGACGGATACGGCACCGGTGAAGGCGTATTTCATATTGGGCGGCACTATGACCGCTATACTGAAGGTATCATTGATGATGTTGCCCTCTTCAATGTGGCTCTGGAGGAAGAGGACATGGATGCGATCATGGACAACGGTATTGAAACCGCTGCCGCAGTTGACCCTGTGAATAAGCTGACAACGACGTGGGGCAGAATCAAACGGCAAATAGGCAGATAGGGGAAAGACAATGAAACGGATACTGGCCTTTTCGGTGCGGCTTGCAAACCGAAAACTTGCTATACAGAAGGCGGTGCGGCTTGCAAACCGAAAACTTGCTATACAGAAGGCGGTGCGGCTTGCAAACCGAAAACTTGCTATACAAATGTTCGCGTTCGCGCTCCTGTTATTTGCAGGATTGAACTGCGGGACAGAAAACCCGATTGAGGAGACAGGGGATACCGTCCCGGTTGAAACCACCGCGACAGGCTCTTTTTATGGTGATATTGAATTAATTGAAGGCGTAACGATCTATATGCGCTTTTTAAAAGCTGGGCAAATCCTCGCGCAAGTTGAATTTGAAGTGCACGGCGTAAAGTCGTCAAGCACTGACGCGAACATCTTTGCCTCAGTCCAATCTGGTGTTGGAAACTATCACCTTAAGGAGGCTGAACCGGGGGACTACACTGTCCAAATTTCAGCCAAGGGATACCAGACAACGGAGTTGAATGTTACGGTCATCCCAGACCAGAGCCTTTCGCTTGATAAAGTTGCGCTTGCCGTATTAGAAACGCCTGTCTCGCATCTGCGTGGTGTTTTAACGAACGAAGTGACCGGTGAACCCATCGGCACGGTCAACCTCCAACTCAAGGATAACACTGGAAAAGTTTACGAAACGTTGACGACAGTGACAGGCGTTTTCTCTTTTGAAAACCTTCCTGTACAGCAATCCTTTACGTTGACAATTGCGTACGCTGGCTACGAAGGTAAAGAGGTGGCAGTGGATCCGATACCCGCGGCTGAGACATCTGAGTTAACGGTTGAACTGACTCCGCTGCAGGCACCAGAAAGATTGGATCCGGGTCAGGGGTTGAGTATCGGCAGCCAGGCACCAGCCTTTGAATTACCAGATGGTAACAACAAGTTGCACGCACTTGCTGATTATACCGCTGATAAAAACGTTGTCCTTATTTTTTATCGTGGCGGCTGGTGACCGTTCTGCAGAGGGCAACTCGGTGAGTTGCAACAGAACTATGCGAAGATTCAAGCTGCAGGCGCGGAGCTTATCGCTATCAGTTCCGATAACGCAGGCGATACCAGACAGACGGTTCAAAATCACGGGCTCAAATTTCCGGTACTGGCGGATACCGACAAAGAGGCGATCACTGCTTACAACGTCGTTGATCCGGGCAACAATAGGATCGCGCGTCCGGCTGCCTATATCGTCCAGCAGGATGGAACAGTTGCTTGGAAATCCCTTAATGGTGTAGCGGTGCGTGTACCAACGGCGGAAATTCTCACAGAATTGGGTAAACTCTAATGGGACCTAACGACAAAGTTATAGCAAACATTATCGCTGACAGCCAAGAGACAACGGACTGTCGGGACAGACTCAACCGACGGCAGTTCCTAACGCAACTTGCTGCCGGTGTCGGAGGTATCGGTGGCGCGCTGAGCACGCTGCCAGCGTTCGCGCAACTGAGTAGCGGCCAATTACAACCCGACGCGACGACAGAGGCGGTGTCCCTTACGCCTGTTGTTGAGGCTATCGGTAAAAAGGTTTGGGAAAACGATCAGCTCAATGAAGATGCTGTGAGTGAACTGATGGATCAGGCGATGATGAAGTTGACTGGGCGCTCCTCCGCGAAAGAGGCGTGGCGAGATATTGTGCTCCCCGACGATATTGTGGGAATAAAAATCAATCCGCTTGCCGGCCCGGAGCTTAGCACGCATTCTATCATCGTTGATAAAATCGTTGAGGGGTTATACGGTGCAGGTGTACTTCGGAAACAGATTATTATCTGGGATCGATTTGAAGAGCATCTCTTGAACGCCGGTTATCCAATCAAGCAAGATGAAACCGATGTGCGAACTTTTGCCTCCGACACAGAAGGCATTGGGTATGACGATGAGGTATTTTATGAGAGCGAAAAAGACAGTGTTGCGCGTCGAGAGAACGAAAGTACTCGCTCTCGGTATTCCCGAATCGTCACGCAGCAAGTTGATGTCCTCATCAATGTCCCTGTTTTGAAGCACCATGCGATGGCGGGTGTCAGCGGATGTTTAAAGAATCTTGCGTTCGGGAGTGTTGATAACACACGCCGGTTCCACGGAAAACCGATCTATTGCAACCCGGCTATCGCCGAAATTCTGGAGCATAAAGTGCTGAAGGAGAAGCTTGTTCTCAATATCGTTGATGGACTGGTCGCCTCGTTTGACAGGGGACCGACATATCACGCCGAAAGCGCGTGGAACTACGGGGGGCTTTTTATCAGTGCTGACCCGGTTATCCTTGATGTGTTGGTGCTTCAGACAGTCAACCAGAAACGCGAGGAGATGGAATTAGATTCTGTCTCTAAACTCGCCAACCATATTAGTACAGCGAGTAAGCTCGATTTAGGCACGAATACGCTGGATCAAGCGGATCTCCGGCAAGTTGAGGTTTAATTGTGATATACAAACGCTTTTTTCTTTTTTTGCTGCTTGGTCTTTTCTGCATGGCTGTCACGTTTTCAGGATGCACCCTGACTTTCACGCAGAGTGACACGCTCCAACTGAGTCTATCGGAACCCACAGATAAAACACTATCGCTCGTCGCTGAGTTTGAAGCGGGCGAAGCGGACAATGTCGCTGGTGATGTGACGCAGAAGGCCGGAAGTGCTTGTGCTGGTGGTGCGTGTATTATCTATTAGCTGGTTTCTGACTGCGCCTCAGTGCTCGCTTTGAAGACGGCATCAATTGCACCGAAAAGAACAGGTAAATTATCCATCGTCACACTTGTTCTGTTTCGGGTGAATGCATCGCCAACAAGTTGTCCAAATTGCCATAACGTTCCGTCGCTCACAATACCGTAGACGGGAAAATCGGTATCCTCATTTATTCTTTGGGCGGCTACCAGTTCGGATAGACACTGTCCCCAGCCTTGTTCAAAATCGTTTTTCTTTGCTTCGACGAGAATTATCAGCGGCGTTCCGACAACGGGGAGTCCCAATTCGGATCTTGTGGAGATCAGATAATCAGGCGTTCCGTTGAGGGTTTCATCGTAGGTGATGGCTTTCTTTATCCAGAGGGCGTAGTTGTCGGCATAGGGTTTGTATATCTCTTTCAAAATAGGAAAGATAATTGCTTCGCAGCGGGCCGCCTCCGATGCAAAAACATCAATATTCTGTATGCAAAACTCAAATTCTTGCAGAAACTGTTCGGAAGGGCTGCCTGGGATTTCCTCAATGTGGACGAAGTCTTTTGTTGTATATGTGATTCTGAATCTCTCTAAGACTTCAGGAATTGTCTTAAAATCGCTAAATGCCATGCGTGCTACCTCCTTACTTAAAGTGTAACGTACGCCGTGGTATATCTCAACTTAAACTATTCATCATTTATTGTTCCCTGCCCCTTTTTGTCGATAATTTTTTTCCAGTCCCAGAGAAGTACCGTGCCATCCTGACTGCCACTGGCGAGGGTCTTCCGGTCGTGTGAAAACACAAGCGTTTCTACAGGTTCCGTATGTCCGGACAGGATTCCCAAAGTTCTACCTCTTTCTACATCCCATAACGCAATCGGATTGCTCCAACCTTGCATACCGGATCCTACGAGAATGGTGCCATCAGGTGAGAACGTTAATACGGTTTTAAATCCACGCAAACCTCCGGGGATAGCGATCGGTTCATCTGCTGGTTCTGTACGGAATTTCCATAAGTAGATGGTCCCTTGACTTGCTATTGCAAGGGTCGCACTGTCGGGTGAAAATGCCATCGCAGCGGCTTTTTGGGTTGAAATTATGGCAGGCTCGTGGGGTGCTTCTACATTCCAGACTTGTGCTTTACCGGGACGATCTATTGTAGCAAGCCATTTCCCGTCGGGTGAAAACGCTGCATCTGTCCTCGGCGACCATTGGGCATCAAAGCGGAACAGTTCAGTCTCCGTGTTAATATGCCATGCTTGAATTTCTTTGTGACTGCTGACTGCAAGTATACCGTGAACAGGGGAGAATATGGATTGTGACGCGTTATTGCCAATGTCTTGCCACGGTCCGGGAATTTCAGCCTCGGTAGCGATTTTCCATAATTGAAGACGAGTGCCACCGCTTGAATTCATACGACCACCGAAGCCATCAGGGTTGAAAGCAATTAAACCTTCCCTTGCTGTTCTCACAAAGTAGGTGGCATCGGGCGAGAGTGCAATTGCATCAGCAGCGTCACATTGACCATTCGTAAGGGTGATCAGTTCACGTCCCGTCTGTAGACTCCACACGTCTACAATGCCGTTAAAGGCTGCAGTCGTAACGGTTGTTCCATCTTTTGAGAATGCAACGGCTTTTACCGATTCTATATGTCCACTTGTAAAGGTAACGAGCTCTTCTCCGTTGAGCGGATTCCAGAACCGGATTGTGCCATCAGTACTGCCGCTGGCAAGACACATCCCATAAAGCGGGGTACCAACAGGTGCGAAGGCTAAAGCGTTGATGGTATTTTTATGACCTGTGATAGTCGCCCGTTCTTGTTGTGTGTCTAAATCCCAGAGTTTGATGGTCTTGTTTGCGTCTCCACTCGCAAAGGTATTTCCATCTTCGGAGAATGCGACGGCGGTGACCCACCCTGTATGTCCGCTAAGTGTGCCAAGTTTGGTATGGTTTTGTGTATCCCATAACCGCACCGTTTTGTCTTCACTCCCGCTTGCGAGAATTTTTCCATCTGGCGAGAACGCTAATGCCAGAATCTCCGAATCTCTGCCGCCACCGTGTCCGTCAAGGTCCGCCTGTTGACTACTTGTCGTTGTATCCCATAACTGGATTCTTCCGTTTCGGTCTCCGATGGCAAGGGTGCTGCCATCTTGAGAGAATGTAACTGTATTGATTGAGGTATCTAAGTGTGACTCCGATAATTTTTGACCGGTGTCGGCGTGCCAATAGGTAACTTCACGATGTCCGTTTGTACTGATGAGTATCTCGCCGTAAAAAGTCAATGCGGGTAATGAATAAGGTTCCCGTGTTAATGGAACAGTTGAGAGTTTGCTTTTTGTTTCTACGTCCCAAACTTGGATAACAGGGTTGACAAACCCACCGCTTGCGAAGGTTTTTCCATCTGATGAAAACGCGAGTGCATTGACTTGTCCGGTATGTCCAGTAAACAGTGCAGTCTCATTTCCATCGGGTACATCATATACCCAAGCCCCAACATCCGTTCCCACGACGAGATGAGTACCATCTGGCGAAAACCGTATGAGATTAATGCCACCTTTTCCGAGGCGTGCAATTGCGCCTTCGGGTAATCCGACTTTCGTATTGTCTTGCGCGAAATTATATGAGAGTATTCCAACAGTCAATAGTAAAGTGAGGCAAAGTAGGCGTTTTGTCATGATCAATTTCCTTTTTTCTTTGGTGCCATTTTGGCAATGATTTTATCCCAATCCCAGAGGAGCACTGTGCCATCCCAACTACTGCTTGCCAGGATTTTCCCATCGTGTGAAAACACTAACGTTTCTATGTCTTCCGTATGTCCAGAAAGGGTTCCGAGATCAGTGCCAGTATCCACGTCCCATAATTGGATGAGGGGTGGCAGATTTTCATTAGATTCAAGAAGGATTTTCCCATCCGGCGAGAAGGTCAACATGCTCTTGAATCCAAGATTGATAGGAATTCGACCGCGTTCTTGTATACCTGTTCTCGTTACATCTGACAAGACAATTCCGTTTCGATATTCATAAGCGAGGGTTTTTCCATCGGGTGAGAATGCCAATGCAGTGGTATTCATGATATTGGGGGGTGTGATCTCTCGCTGTGTAGTAACGTTCCACACCCGTGTTCGGACGAAGGTCCCATTCGTAGCAAGCAGCGTTCCGTCGGGTGAAAACACCAACTTTCTTGGGGACTGCTCTGCTGCGTTAAAGTTGAGCAGTTCAGCACCAGTGTTTATATCCCACGCACGGATACCTTGGTGCGGCATGCCAACGGCGAGTATCTTGTTGTCAGGTGAAAATGCAAGTGCATTCGCGTCGCCTTTAGTATCCTGCCAAGCTCCGGGAATCTGTTCATCAGTGGTTATGTCCCACAATTCAATGTTACCGAGACCTCCGCTTGCATAGTATCCTGCACCGAACAAATCAAACACAATTGCGCCACTACCGCCTCGACTGGCAAAGCGCGTGGCATCGTGTGAAAACGCGATGGGGCCAGTCAAATCATTCTTTGCTTTGGTGAAGGTCATCAATTCTTGTGCTGTTTTTAGGTTCCACACTTCGACAACGCCTGTGAACGCTGCAGTTGCGAGTGTAATTCCGTTTTCAGCAAAAGCAACGGCTTTAATCCATTCTGTGTGTCCCGTGGTAAAGGTAAAGCGTTCTTGCCCAGTGTCAGGGTTCCAGAACCGGATTGTGCCGTCGTAGCTGCCACTTGCCAATGTTTTCCCGTCGGGAGTGAAGGTTAGCGCACTAATACCGTTTGTATGTCCTATCAGTGTCGCGCGTTCGCGTTGCGTGTTTACATCCCAAACCTTGATGACCTTACGCGAGTCTCCTGTGGCAAGTATTTTTCCATCGGGTGAGAATGCCAATGCAGCAACCGATCCTTCATGCCCCTCAAGTGTAGCAATTTTGGCGCGTTTCTCGGTATCCCACAACCGCACTATTTTGTCTTCACTTCCACTTACGAGGATTTTTTTATCCAATGAGAACGCCAATGCCAAAATATCTTTGTCCTCCGGATCATCACCCCAGTCTTCAAACTGGTGCTCCGTGCTTGCATCCCATAATTGAATTTTACCGTGTCTACCACCAGTAGCAAAGGTGCTGCCATCTTTTGAAACCGCCACTGAAACCGGCATTGCATCGAATGACAGCTGTGTAACTATATTCAACACTTTTTTGTAGGTGTTAACATCCCAATAGGTAATGTTACCAGATTTGTCCAGGCTGATAAGTATTGTGTTAGTCTTGGCGAATGTCAGCGTTGATATTGATTCCGTTCCTTCAGGTGTTCCTTCAGGTAGTGTGAGTGTCGCAAGTTGGCTATCGGTATCCGAATCCCATAACTGGATAACAGGGTTTATATACCCACCACTTGCGAGGATTTTTCCGTCTGATGAGAATGCAAGTGCATTGGCTTGTCCGGTGTGTTCTGTAAACAGTGCGGTCTCTTTTCCATGACGCACGTCGTATAACCACACCCCGATATCGGTTCCCACGGCGAGACGGGTCCCATCGGGTGAAAACCGCATGATATTAATACCACCTTTTCCGAGGCGTGCAATTGCGCCTTCGGGTAATCCGACTTTCGTATTGTCTTGCGCGCAAACGGTTAGAATAAGGGCGGCATTTAGAAGGAAAGTTGTAAAGAAAAAGCGTCTCATTTTGCAATCTCCTTCCTTTCGAGCGGTAACAAACCGATTGATTTTTTCGACTCAATTTATTTTCAGAAAGGGTATGAGGTGATCGTGAAATGTTTACACCGATTTACGGTGATTTATGAGCCGTTTCCATATTAAGTATAGAAATGAAACTGAAAAAGTTTAGGGTGGATTTCATTTTTTTCAAAATGATAGGGGCAGTAAAAGGCGGGCTAATAAGCCCGCCTGTGATGGAATTCAGTTTGAAAACACTGCTGTTAATCTGTCTTGATGTCGCCCCAAGTTGTGGTCAAATTCCCAACTGGGCTTACCGGAAGTTGTCCCTCTTCAACGAAGATCGTCCACATGATGACCGGGTCTCCGATGACTTCATCAATACCGAGCAATTCTATTTTTCCTTTCGGATACGGTTCGTTGGATTTATAGATGAAATACTCGGTCGGTGCATGGGGGGCATCGAGCATCAGGATTTCTTCTGTATCCGTGTAGTTCTTTGTAAACCAGCCTTTGGGATCTTGTCCGCGGTCCTCAGGGCGTTTATGTCGGCTATCCCATGCTTGGTAGACATAAGCCTGCCGGTCGATTTCAAACGTAAGTCGGTAGTCCTGCCCGCCTGGACAGTCGGCTGAAGTGGAAACTTGCGTTAACCCAAGAAAGTCTTTCGGAATATTCGTAATCGTATAGTCCCTATCGTGGAAAAACTTTCCACCTTCTTCCAACTCGACGGCTTGATAAGCCCCGTTCTTATTGTCTTCTATATTGGTGACTTCCACCTGCTCGGCGAAAGCGATTATGGAAGCAACAAGGAACAGCGTAGCTATGCAAACATAAATCAGTCTCATTTGACACTCCTTTGTAGTTTGCTTTTCAAACTTCGCAGAAAACTTGAAAAAAAACACTATTTGTGTAATACTTTAGATTATACAACACTTTTCTTGAATTTACCAAAGCAAATTTCATTATGGAAAAAGGAAGTCATAATGGTTGAACACATCGTCCTACTTAAATTGAAATCGGAGGTTACCGACGCGCAGCTGGAGACCTTATCGGATGCGCTTTTGGGGATGGCTGACGAAATCCCCGGCATTGACGCTATAACTGCTGGTACGAACAATAGCCCTGAAGGCAAAAGTCAGGGGTACGCGTACGGTTTTATTGTCCGTTTCACAGACGAAGCGGCGCGCGACGCATATCTCCCGCATCCTTTTCACCGTCAGGTGGCAGGTGAACACATCCGTCCGCTTGTTGAGGATGTCCTTGTTTTCGATTACTCCGCACCTACCGACACCTAAAGCGTGTAACTTGGCACATTGTCCTGCAAGCCTCTATAGGCTTGCATCAGGAAAGCGGATATACGAAAAAAACTAACTAACCAGAACTTACCTAACCGAACCGCAAGGAAAATTAAAAAAATGAGTTGGAACATAGTTGTTGTTGTTTCAGATACATTGCGAACCGCCTATCTTAGTCCTTATGGCAACGATTGGGTTCAGACCCCGAATTTAGCACGGTTTGCCGAACAGAGCGTCAGATTTACAAATGCACACCCAGAGTGCCTGCCCACGATTCCGACGCGCCGCACCCTACATACCGGCAGACGTGCCTATCCGTTTAGTACGTATACGCCCGTGCCGTGGGACAACGTCTATACTCCGGGTTGGCAGCCGATGTCGTCCGATGAACCGGCAATCGCAGAATCGCTTGTCCGAAACGGGTATCACACCGGTTTCTTCGCAGATGTGCCACACTATTTTGTGCCGGGGATGAACTTTACACGCGGATTCCGGCAGTGGCAGTTTGTTCGCGGGCAAGCCGAAGATCGTTACCGTGGTGGTGCACATGCCGATCCTGCTTTGATTTCTCGGTACCGCGGGAACCCAGAGCGTGTCCGTGCGCATATCGTGAACGTTCAACCGGAACGGCCAGAGGAGACATGGCCCACCGCCCAACTGTTCCGCTCCGCGATTGAATTCGTTGAACACAACCATCAAAATACACCGTTTTATCTCTATGTAGACGGGTTCACCCCGCACGAAACATGGGAAGCACCCATCCACTACTACGACCTCTACGGTAGCCGAGAAGATCGGGAACCTATCTGTCTCAACTTGCCCTACGGTTCACTCAAAGATGAGGAACTTGAAGCACGATTGCCGAGTGTTAAAGCCAACTACGCTGGATTGGTAACGCTCGTGGATACCTGGTTCGGAAGATTGGTGGATACCATTGATCATCTTGGACTGCGTGAGAATACACTCATCATCTTCCTTGCAGACCACGGCACCAACTTCGCAGAGAATCCGGACAAAGCCACGGGCAAACCTGCGAACTTTATGTATCCCGGCACAATGGACATTCCTATGCTCGTGAGCCACCCGTCTGGGATAAATGGCGGCACAACGTGCAATGAGTTTGTCTATACGCTGGATGTGCCTGCTACTGTTATGGCAGCGAGTCAAGTTGAACCCGCTGGTGAGATTCAAGGGCAGAGTCTGCTGCCACTCGTCGAAGGCAAAGACGGTTTTGCGTCGCGTGAATACCTGACGTGTCGTTATGTTAACTCTGTCTGGTATAAAGACGCGAAGAGTTGGTATTTCTCCAGCGTCGATTTTAATGACGGTATCCGGCTGTTTGACCTTGAATCAGACATCGACTGTCAGCACAACATTGCTGATCAAGGTGCAGAGCGGATCGCGCTTGCCCAAGAACGAATCTTAGCCGACGCAGGCGGACATCTGCCTCACTACAAGCGTCAGGGCAGAACGGATGCTCTGGGTAGACCGCAGTTCGCAGAGGCGTAATCTTTAGGAAAAGGATGTACGTTATTAGCAAAAAGACACTGCGCGAATTCTGGGAACGATACCCTAACAGCCAAACGCCACTTAGACGTTGGTTTAAGCTTATTACCAAAAACGCGTTCGGGAATTTTACCGAATTACGTGCAGTGTTTCCAAGCGCAGATTTTGTAGATGATTTAACTGTTTTTAATATCGGTGGCAACAAGTATCGGCTGATTGCTGCTATCCATTTCAATCGTGGAAAGGTTTATATTCGTCATGTATTGACGCACGAAGAATATGATAGAGGAGGATGGAGAACATGAGCGTTATTGCAAAGGATATTCAGGCGCACTGGCGTGTTGTTCAACCACTATTTTCAATTCGTGATGAAGTGGAATACGACAAAGCTATTGTAACCTTAAACGCTTTGATTGATGAAGTGGGTACCGATGAACAACATCCACTTTATGAACTCCTTGATACACTTGGGACAGTCATACATGCTTACGAGGAAAAAAATCATCCGATCCCCGACTGTAGCGGTGTTGAGGTGCTTAGGTTGTTGATGGAAGAACATCAGCTTGAACCGGCAGATATGCTAGCACTTGGTCCGCCTGACATCGTTTTGGAAATTCTTAATGGGGAACGGGATCTGACGGTCACGCACATTCAGGCTTTAGCAGAAACGTTTCAGGTTTCACCCGCAGTGTTTGTATGAGGTCCGAAGTCGTGAACTACCTTTTTCGGGTTAAGGGAGTTTAAGTGAGATGCGCTTTTCACAATTCAGCAGGTCCTATATCGCCATTTTCGTTGGCATTATTGTCCTGACCCTTGCAGTCTCTTGGAACGGCATGGCACAGAACGGTAAATCCAGCCTTTCCGGTCGCGTTGTAGATACCGATGGAAACCCAGTTGCAAGGCTCGGTCTTGCCGTTAAACCGGTCGAAATGAACATGGGACAGGAGAAAGGGCCGCTCGCCCCTCTCGAATCTTGGCCACGGGCGATAACAGATGAAGAAGGGCGTTTCTCTATCACTAACATTGATCCGGTTTCATCGCGGTTGGTGATGTTTCCTGAACACGGTTCGCGTTTTGAGATTGTATCCATTCAAATTGGGGACTTGACTTTCCGTTATTATGAGGTGAGTGGTTTTGGTTTTCCGAACTGGTTAGGTCAGCTGACTTTTGCGATTGAACCCGGCACGTTCCTTGAAGATATAGTGGTCAAAGTGGAACCCCCGGCTATGCGAATCCGAGGACGCGTCTTGTTAAAGGATAGAACGCCGCTTGCCAATGCGGAGATTGATCTTTTTATTCGAGACCGACGACGGCGTTATAAAGGTTTTTTCCCTTTTCGCCGCATTACTGGCGGAAGTAGTGGTCTTTCAGGAAGCCATACTTGGACTGATGCCCAAGGTTATTTTGTAACATATAATATAAGCAGTACCAGAGAATACTCGGTAGTGGTGAGATATGAAGGGGTGTCCGCTGAGTCAAGGTGGGTGCATCTTAAGAGAGGGGAACAATACGATAAATTCGTCTTGAGACTCAACGACTTGGATGAACACCGTGAGAACCGAAGCAAAAGAGAGAAGGCGCGGCAGGCGGTATGGATGATAAACCCTGAAAATGATCACGCTTACAAGAAAATCGCATGCGACAGTTGGGAGGACGCGAAAGCCAAAGCAGAAAACGAGGGTGCTTATCTTGTTGCTATCAACGACGCATCGGAGCAGAAATGGCTGGAGGCGGTTTATCCAGAGAAAGCATTCTTTTGGATCGGGCTGCGTGTGCCAGAAAAAGGAGCATCATGGCAGTGGGACAGCGGTGAACCGCTTATTTACGTCAACTGGGGTGCCGCGGGCAGGCCTGATAGCATCACCGACGGCGTAGGAGAAATTCCCATCGCCCTCATTTTTGCCGCAAAGAAATGGATGGCAATTGATACCAATAGTCGATTACTGCCCGTTGTTAAACACGCAATTCTCGAAAAAGAACACTACTAACTACGCCTATGCTATAGGGGGATGTTCCTATGAACGGTTTTCGTTTCGTACAACACACCTTTACATTGCTAACAGTGCTCATTGTGCTGAGTTTCACGTTCATATTCCATATCGCTGCTGAGGCGGCAGACGCGACTTTATCTGGACGTGTTATCACTGCAGAGGGTGAGCCAGTTGTGGGTGCATCTATAATGCTCCAAATATCAACAGCGGAAACTGATTTAGAAGGGCGGTTCACTTTCACCGAAATCACTCCAGGGCAAACGCGATTAAAGGTGCTGCGTAATCCGATGATGGGAAAGGGTTCGTTTCGGGCAAACCACACTAAGATCCGAGCGATTAAGTTCGGGAGTGTGACATTCTACCCGCATGACTTTCATGATACATCAAGGAGTGCTACTTTTTCTATTGAACCGGGGGCGGACATCAAGGACGTAAAAGTTATTATGGAACGTCAGTTGATTGTTCAAGGCAGGATCGTTTTCAAAAACGGTGAACCGTTTGCTAATATGCCCCTTAAAATTAACATTGATCATTTGGGATTGGACGGAACAGGTGGTGATTTTGGCTTTAACCGCCTCGTTCAGACAGATGCAGATGGAAACTTCGTACACGCGACAAACACCCCGGGAATCTATGTGCTGTCCTGTAACCATCGCGGGCTTTCCGCAGCATCAGATCCTTTTATCGTTGAAGCCGCCAAACCACATGAAACAGTGGTGTTGACACTTAATGGCAATGCCTCTGATCTTTCCGTGTCGCCGTCTGAGGAACCCAAAAGACAGCGTCGGCATTATCCATCAAATATTGCATACGTTCCAGGCGTGTGGATCATAAATCCAGCGAATGGACATGCCTACAAATGGATTGACTGCGAAGACCAAGCGGATGCCCAGGCACAAGCTGCTGTTGAAGAGGCACATCTGGTTACGATTACGACTGAGGCAGAGCAGATATGGCTTGAAGCCGTTTTCGGACACGGTCCGTATTGGATTGGACTAACCGATGTCGAAAAAGAAGGTGAATGGCAGTGGGAAACTGGGGAACCTGTTATATACACCAATTGGAAAGAAGATAATGAGAATGAAAAATTTTTAAATGCCCAAGTTTTAATGGGACCGCCTGCTTTTCTTGAGTTTTTAGGGGTCAAAGGTGAGAAACAGTTTCGGGAGGAAGATGAGAGAGATTTTGAAGAAGAACACAAAGACTTTGTTATTATGTCTGATTCGGGTTGGGACGCGGAGATAGGAAAATGGCAGACGGCCCATCCGGAAGCCGCACGCATGGCAATCCTTGAGAAAGACGGTATGCACTCCAAAGTACACGGTTTGTCTTTACCCAACATCGCACCAGAGGATCAGTAATGTGTTTATGCTTCTCGCTGGCCACGTCTACGAGACTAAAAACGATACTGATGAAATACCCAAGCAAATAAACCCTACGGAACTAAAGAGAACACTATGTCGGTGAAAACCGAGAACCAAGGCACGCAGCCTGAAACGAAGTGGAAGGCGACTCAACGAAAAGAAACCTGAAGGACCCCAATCCACCTGATCGAACCGCAAGGTAAATTAAAAAAATGAAGACCCACTTTTCTCAACTCAGCGAACACCTACATGTCCACCATGGACATGTTAACACAGGCATTCTCCGTGATGGCGATCGCGCGCTGCTCATTGATCCAAGTGGTCCTACTTTTCATCTGACACTCGGAGAACTCGGTATCACAAACGCTGAGCAGATGCTCTTTACGCACCACCATCGCGATAATACACTCGGTTTCCCGATAGCTAATAACGTCCGTGTTGGCGTGCCAGAGAAAGAGGTAGCATGGTTTGCCGAGGTTGAAACCTTTTGGAACAATCCACAATACCGATGGCACCTCTACAACTACCATCCACACAATCTGATGCTTGCCGATGCTATCCGAGTGACAGATACGTATACTGAGGGTGCACAGATTAGGTGGGGTTCAGCATCGCTGACAGTCCTTGAAACACCGGGACATACCGATGGCAGTGTTTCCTACCTCATTGATGTTGATGGCAAACGCTTCGCCTTTACCGGTGATCTCATTTACGATGAAGGTCAGTTATGGGAACTTTATAGTTTACAGAAGGGACAGCAGACCAGCGACTATCACGGGTTCCTCGGTGCGCGGGATGAACTGAAGGCGAGCCTTGAAAAGGTGCGTCAGGCATCGCCAGCTGCGCTTATTCCCACGCACGGTGCTGTCATGGACAATCCGGACAGGGCAATTGACGCGCTTTTGGAACGGTTGGCGTACTGCTACGATAAATATGTGGCGATTTCTGCGCTCCGGCACTACTTTCCGCAGCTTTTTGCCGAGTTTGAGGGGCATCCGGGTCACATGCCGATTCGAGAGGGCAAGCCTGCCCCTGAATTTTTACGTCATTTCGGCACAACGTGGATTATCATTTCCGAGAACGATGAAGCGTTCGTTATGGATTGCGGCTCACCGACTGTCATTAAACAGATTCAACAGTTACAAGCAGACAACGAAATTTCAGAAGTTACACAGTTTTGGGTAACGCATTACCACGACGACCACGTTAACGCTAACCCCGAATTTCAGGAAACTTTCCCTTGTGAAACGGTAGCAGATTCAGTTGTCGCAGCGGTCATCACAAACCCGATCGGTTTCCGACTCCCATGTATTTCGCCAGCTGTTACGCGGGTAGATCGCATCACACAGGACGGCGATTCTTGGCAGTGGAATGAGTTCACAATGACGGCTTACCATTTTCCGGGTCAAACCTATTATCACGGTGGGCTGCTCGTTGAGGGACACGGCGTACGGATGTTCTTTGGGGGTGACTCCTTCACGATGGCAGGGATTGACGACTACTGTTCCGGCAATCGGAATCTGCTCGGTGCGGATGTCGGTTACGAGAAGTGTCTACGTCTGATTCAGGAACTCAAGCCGACGCATATTTTTAACTGCCATGTCGATCCTGCTTTTGATTTTACCGATGCTGAGATTACGTGCATGCTTGATACACTCGCTGAGCGTGAGAAATGCTATACCGAACTTTTTCCATGGGACCACGCCAACTACGGTATGGACGAACACTGGGTACGTTGTTATCCTTATGAACAAGAAGTTGCACCCGGCGGAACAGCACACTTGCGTGTGGAGATAACGAACCATTCGGACGAGCCGCGTACAGCAACTGCGCGACCCATTCTTCCCGCATCGTGGGGTATGGAAATCGATCCCGGAGAGGCAACGGTTCTACCGAGAGCAGTCGGAGGCTTCGGTTTTTCTATTCCGATTCCACAACACTGCGAAACATTGGGACGAGTTGTTATACCTGTAGATATCACCTATAACGCACGTCCACTCGGTCAATTCCGAGAAGCGATCTTTGTTTTCACTGGAGGTTAAAAACTTGTGCTAAACTTATCACATCCGACTGTTGACATCGCTATTACCTGTAGCAATTTTGCAGCATCGCTGGATTTCTATCACAACAAGTTGGGTTTTGAGATTGTGCTGGATCTGGAGATTCCAGACGACCTTGCACGCGATGTGAGGCTTGCACCGACCGGTTTTCGGCAGGTCCGTCTCAAGGCAGGCGACACGCTCATCAAATTGATGGATATCGAATCACCACCGCCGACACCAACAGGCGAGTTCTCAGCAGGTGTCCGCTGGCTCACCTTTTTTGTGGCGGATATTCAGCAGACCGTCAAAGACTTAAAACAGAACGGGGTTGAATTTCTATCTGAACCGATAAGCGCGCCGGATGCCGCGGGTGTCGCCTGCGCGCCGGATCCAGATGGTATTTTAATTGAACTTGTCCAAATATGAGGAGCATTATGAAGACACTGACTGATTCCCAAATCCACAATTTTAACGAAAGTGGCTATCTTTTAATCGAAGATGCCCTTGCACGGGACGATCTGAACCCGCTCATTGCGGAGTTTGAAGAAATTGTTGATACGGGGGCATCACAACTCTACGCGGAAGGTGAAATTGACTCCGAATTCAAGGCGGAAGGGTTTGACACCCGTTTGGCAAAGATTACGGCGCAGTCCCCAGTCGTGTTTCAGAAGGTGTTTAGCGGTGCGCACACAGGGCCCGCACTCTTTGAGCTACTCGTCAATCCGAAGCTCCTTGACATCGCAGAGTCGCTCGTCGGACCTGAGATTATGTGTCATCCAGCATACCGAGTCCGTCCGAAACTCCCTGAACATGACCGAACCCTCGTTCCATGGCATCAAGACGCAGGTTATATGGAGCCGAAATGCGATTCGGTTTTACAACTCACAATCTGGATTCCACTGATAGATGCGACCGTCGAGAACGGCTGCATGGAAGTTATCCCGCATGTGCATCGGGACGGTGTTTTCCGCCATCGTTCCTCTGAACGTTTTTATCTTGAGATACCGGATGATGCATTGCCCGAAGTCGATCCGGTTGTGGTTCCTGTCAAGTTTGGCAGCGTTCTCCTGTTTACCAATCTGACACCGCATCGTTCTATTCCGAATGTCAGCAACCAAGTCAGATGGAGCGTTGATTCACGCTATCAGGACGCGGCGAAACCGACTGGCTATCAACCGGAAGCAGGTTTTCTTGCACGGAGCCGTCTGCACCCTGAAGACGTTGTCACTACGCCTGAGGAGTTTAAACGGGTTCGCGATGAACATCAACCCGGTCCCGGTCCCAATCGGTGGGCAAAGGAGGACAAGGATGCGTAATTTCAAATGGTTATCCCCATTTTTCATTGTTCTGATCTTCCTCATAAGCGGGGCAACGCCGCCAGCTGAAAAACCTGAACCGAAAAATGTGGAACTCCACGGCAAAATCGTCTGCTTAGCGGAGGAGATGCACACACACTATACGGTTGAACTCTTCAATAAGCATGACCACCTATACGGTGTCAAGACTGAGGATGGGAAATACTACACGCTTTTACGGACATCGTTAGCGGAGGCACTCTTTGTTGACGAGCGGTTGCATGAGAAAGACTTGGTCATCAGCGGTCGTGTCTTTCCGAGAACGCAATTGTTAGAGGTAACCCGTTTTCTGTCTATCCGCGATGGTGTTTTACATGACCTCTACTACTACTGTGATACATGCTACATCCGCGCAGTCGCACCCAGAAATTGCGACTGCTGTCAGGCACCAGTTGTGTTAATTGAAAGACCCTTAAATGTTGATTCCACAATACCATCACCGTAGCGTAGGTTTTTAGAAGGTTATAGTAAAACCCGAAGATATGTGAACACCTTATAAAACACAAAATCATACGGAATTAGTCGTTTTGGACTTGAGAAAATTTTAAAACTTGATATTTATCGAATCCCTACTTGCGTCACGCTTCCACTTCCCCCGCCTGAGGAGGATTTAGCAGTTAATTACAGGAAAATAATCTGTATCTTAGTACAGGTTGCGTCCCCCTAAAGGTAAAAGGAGAATCTTCATAATGAAAAAATTTATTGTTTTCTATTTTATCGTTCTAATTCTGATACTGTTTTCTAATTTCCAGAATACATTCGCACAAGACTTTTCCTATACACCCCTTGAAGGACATACAAATAGTGTCCATAGACTTGTCTTCAGTCCTAACGGTAAAACCCTCGCAAGTGCGAGTGAAGATCGAACAATCCGCCTATGGGATGTCGCTACAGGCACACATAAATACACGCTCACAGGGCATAACGCTTGGATTTCTTCTATAGCGTTTAGTCCGGATGGTAAAATACTCGCAAGTGCAGATTCAGAACATCGAATTCGCTTATGGAATGTCGCCACAGGACAATATAGGGTAACCCTTGAAGGACATCAGGCTGGTGTAAGTAGTGTCGCATTCAGTCCAGACGGGGAGACACTCGCCAGCGCAGATTCAAATGCGAAAATCCGCCTATGGGATGCTACAACAGGAATATACAGAGTGACACTTGAAGGACATACTAACACTATAGGTAGCATAAAGTTTAGTCCGGATGGAAAGACACTCGCAAGTGCTGATGCAGAAGGGAAAATTCGCCTATGGGATGCTACAACAGGATTTCATAAGCAAACCCTCACAGAACATACGCAACGCGTCTACAATATAGTGTTCATAGAAGATGGAAAAATACTCGTAAGCATGAGTACTGATAACACAATCCGTTTTTGGGATGTTGCCACTGGGCAGCACAAAAAATACTTTGAAAATAATTTAAGTAATGTTACAATTAACGCAGCTGGAACAATGCTCGCAAGTAGAAGTTCACGCACAATCCATCTTTGGGATATAGCAACCGAAACTGAAATAGCGCGCCTTACCGGACATACGTCTGATGTATATAGTATAACGTTCAGTCCTAATGGAAAGATGTTAGCAAGTGGCGGTGCTGACCGTATTATTCGTCTGTGGAAACTTGAGACGCATGTAAATATTTCACCCTCAACTGTTGAAGTCCCCGCTGTCAGCGAACAATTTGATATTGATATAAACATTATCGGAGGAAAAGACATTAGAGGCTATAAGATCACTATCCAATACGATAATACTTCCCTTCAGTATGTATCTCACACTCACAGCGATTATTTATCGGATGAAGTATTTGAAGGTCCGACAGTCAGTAAACAAGGGCAGGTTTCATTCAGCAACGCCTCACTTGCTGATGCCGGTAGTGGTGACGGGACACTCGCTACAATAACCTTTCAAGTTATTTCACGGGCGGAATCTACTATCAGTTTATCGGCAATCCTGTCTAATAGCAATGGTGAAAGGATACCTTTTCTCGTTGTTTCCGGTAAAGTTATTGAACCGCCATGGGATGTCAATGGCGATGGAACCGTTGACATATTAGATTTATCTTTTGTTGCTGCGCGTTTCGGGCAGGAAGGCCAAATTGAAGCGGATATTAACAGGGATGGCGTTGTAGACATCAAGGATTTAATTACAGTTGCCAGCGGAATGAATACAAAAGCAGCAGCACCTTTAGTACGCAATTCCTATAGGTTATTTATGCCTTCAAGAGCAGATGTCCAACAGTGGCTTATACAAGCACAGCAACTAAATCTAACAGACGCAATATCACAACGCGGCATTCGCTTCCTACAACAATTTTTGGCAGCATTAACTCCGAAAAAAACAGCACTCTTGCCGAACTACCCGAACCCGTTCAACCCAGAGACATGGATACCGTATCAATTATCTGAACCAGCCGATGTGATGTTGACAATCTATACGATAGATGGCACAGTAGTACGCACCTTATCGTTAGGGTATCAACCTGTCGGTATCTATCAAAGTAAAAGTCGAGCAGCGTATTGGAATGGCAAAAACGCACTCGGTGAGCCTGTCGCAAGTGGTGTCTATTTCTATACGCTCACCGCAGACGATTTTTCCGATACGCGTAAGATGTTGATACGGAAATAAAGTCACCTAAGGGAAAATCTTGAATTCTAAGTTTTCAACTTTGTCTGATAAATCATTTCTTAATACGATCGCTTTACTTAGGATAACAGAGGTTAATAATATGAAACTCAAGGTATTAATATCGCTGTTATTGGTCGGGTGTGTAATCCTATTCGGCTTTATATTCTTAATTGTTAAGGTTAAACAGCAAAAGGAAGACAGGAAACAATTGGTAGACGAGTTTTTATCAAGAAACGATAGTCCTCCGCCACCGATCCCCAGAACTGAAGAAATACCAGATGAAATTCGACAGAAATTCGCTGCTGTGCCAGAAATACCCGAAAAACCTAAAATCATTGCTGAACTCGTTCAAGGAGGTTCCCCACAAACTGTTGAATTTTCTCCGACAAACCCGTATTTAGTCGTAAGTAGAACGTCCGATAAGAACTCTGAAGACGATATCAGATTGTGGGATATCAATAACCCTGTTACACCCTTAGCTGTATTCCGTGGAGATTCAGTCTCATTTTCACCAGATGGAAAGAGACTTGCTATCTCTGATTTGGGTAATATTGATGGCCGTATAAAATTATGGGATATTGCAACAGAACAATTTATGAGTGCTTTACGCGTGGTAGCATTTGATGCTGTTTTTTCACCGGATAATAAACATTTAGCGTTATCATCTTCAAGTGTATTACTTTGGAATGTCAGCAATCCGACAGCACCTGTAGAAGCGATCGAGTTGGAAAGAAAAAACATTGAAAAAGACCATACATTTTCTGCAGATGGTAAACTCATGGCAACAGTAGAATCAAGAACTGACACCGTTAATATTTGGGAGATAAATGGGAATCAAGTCATGAAGAAAAGCTCTATTAATGTGATAGATAGAAAGGTTGGATGGATTGAGGCAATGCAGTTTTTACCTGATCCGAAGAATCCCATCCTTGCAATTGCAGATAATGATGAAGATATAAGATTGTGGCTCATGTATAAATTTAATGCAAGTTTTTTCGTTGCGAAGTTTTTTAGTATA
>VYCT01000219.1 GCA_009843785.1 Candidatus Poribacteria bacterium
ATATAAGATAGCGTTGGATGAATGTTTAGATATAAACGTGCATCTAATTGTTAAAGTTCTTGCTTTCGATTGCGTAGCAAAACCTTAACTTCTGAAAATTGTCCAAACTTGGAATACCTTTAAGACTTACACAACCGCCCTAAGGGCAGAAGAGGTGGCACCGTCCGAAATGCTGTTATCAAGAGAGAAGTTGCATGGGAATTATGGCGATCTTATCGGTGAGAGTCCCGTGCATCTTAAAGTGCTGAAACGTATTGACACATTCGCAAAATCTTCTAAAACCGTGCTTATTTCTGGTGAGACAGGAACCGGTAAAGAACTCGTCGCGCGTGCTTTGCACGCAGAGAGTCCTTATGCAATGCACCCTATCGTCATCGTGAACTGTGCGGAGATTGCAGAGAACCTGATAGACAGTGAACTCTTTGGACATGAGAAGGGCGCGTTTACCGGTGCCGATCAGCGACATATAGGGCTATTTGAAACCGCATCGGGAAGCACACTGTTCCTTGACGAAATCGGGGAACTTCCCAAACCTCTACAATCAAAGTTGTTGCGGGTCCTTCAGGAAAACGAGATTCGCCGCATGGGCGGGACAAAACAGATTCCAGTGTCAGTGCGCGTTCTTGCAGCTACAAATATCGACCTTATAGAGGCGGTTGCAGCAGGTAGGTTTCGCCGAGATCTCTATGAGCGATTGAAACCGCTTCATATCCGGTTGCCGGCGTTACGGGAGCGACGGGAAGACATTCCTGCGTTGGCAAAACACTTTTTGAAAAAGGAAAACAACCTTTCCAATCGAAAGATAGAAGATATAAATCCAGAAGTTCTCTCGTTATTTGATGCGTACAGCTGGCCCGGGAATATCCGAGAGTTAGAAGGCATCATCGGTCGTGCTGCCCTCTTAGCGGAAGAGGGTGAAATCTTACTGCCCCACTTACCACAAGATGTGCGGATGCCTCAAGCCGCCCCATTGCCGTTGACGGATGCAACAGCCGCAGCCAATCTTAACGCCGCAGAACGTTTCGTGTTACCCTTTCCGATGGATACAACTTTGAAAGAGATAGAGAAGTCAGCGATCTTGACGACTTTGGCGCGAGAGAATGGGAATAAATCAAAAACGGCAGCGGTTTTGGGGATTAGTCAACCCACCTTGCGCGCCAAGTTACACGCCTATGAGCAAGAAGAATAGGACGTTAGGAACTTCTGTGTAAACGCGCCTACAGCGGAAAGGTTTGTTTGACCCATGGTGTCCATTCGTCTTTCTCAGGAAACTGGGTATTATGATGCTCAGTATTCGATCCAAGATCATGCGCTTGGTGTATCAACTGGAAAGATTCTTTCCAGTTCAGTAGAAAAAATGTTTCCAACTAAAAAGATTCTTTCCAGTGGAAAAATCGTGGGATTCCCTAATAGTCAGGTTTCTCACATTGGCATGATACTTGCTACTACTATAAACGAACGTGAACTCAACTTGTAGCACATAGGGTTACCAATAGTGCCACCAAAGATGAGTTAGTTAAAGGACAAAGGTGAATAATATGTTACGTGATTTACTTTCCAGTAGATGGTTCCAAGGTGGTTTCGCATTCTTTGTGCTGTGTGTTGGAGGCAGCCTGCTATATAGTTGGCATGTCCACCGCACCACTGATGCCGAGTTTGGAAAGAGACCGCCAGCAGTGTCGTCTATCGAAAACAAGCCTGAGACAAGTACCTCAACTGTTGATTTTCAAACCGAAGGCTTTGTGAACACACCCGACGAAACAGCGGACACACAAATGTCCGATGAAACCGAGGCAGAAACGATAGATGAGACCGAGTTCGCGGACATGGCGGATGCGTTCTTACCCGAAGATGTTGTGTCAGCGGACGCACTCGATCCTTCAAAGATGTCACGCTTCGGACTCGGGCCCTATCCTGAAATACCAAAAGAATGGGGCTTTATACCTAATTATTGGGAATTCATGGTCGATAGCATAGAAGATGAATTGCTCAGTCGTGTAACCATCAAGATGAAGAAAGAGGGCACACGTTCCAAATACGGTAGTGTTGGTGTTAGTCCTACTGGACAGGTTATAGCTCTCGAAAGAGGCAGTGTCCTTGTTGAATACGAGATTGATAAGAATGGCGAGAAACGTATATGGAGCGTACTTGCTCATCCCGATGATCTATCGGCAGGGATGTACACGCGCGATAGCGAGATTCCCTCAAATCTGAAAATTGTGACATCTGATGAAATAGCGTTTGATGCCTACGAATACTTAGGGCTTCCTAAGTAAAGGAGTTTAATTCATGAAAAAATTGACAGCGTTCTTTACGATTGCACTACTCGTTTGCATCGCAACTTTTGTTGCCTTTGCGTCTAACCGAAACCGCGATTCGTCCTGTTCCAGTTTAGTCATGGCTCAGACTGATGATAATCTCCCCGTCGAGATTAAAGTTCAATCTGAATCCAATTGGGGTGTTGATAGTCAGGGGCCTCTCTATAGCTCAGGGTCTACAGGGTATTGGTATTATCGTAGCGGCGAAGATTTAATGATTAGTATCAATGGTGCCGCGTCTGTTTCTTGCTCTACAGATAACGAGGACTACAGAACAACTTATAGCGTGTCTGCGAAAGTGCCAGGGAATTTAGACATCCCGCCTGAACGAACCCCAGACACACTACCAAAGGATGGTTCTTTCTCTCATTATGTATACCGAGCTGGTGATGGCAATGGCAAGTTGTATGGCAGGAGCGACGCAGGCGGGAGTGCATCAGCAACTGGTAAGGATCCAAATGGTGACCAACACGGCACCTCCGCCGAGGCCCCAACACCGGCCACTGCCCGCACTTTGTATGAATACTAACAATTCTGGTTGTGATCTGTGTGAGGCGTATAGATAGCAGAGACACTCACGAAAGCACCTTTCTTGAAACGCGCCGGTTATCTCTTGATAGCTGGCGCGTTCATTGGATTGGCCGTTATCTTTGCTGTGCGTTTTCCTACGTCCTCGCCCCCGTCGTGGAAAGGACAACCCCCCTGTCGCGTCGCGATGCCCGGTCCCTGCCTGCATCCCTACCAAAAACTGGCGAGGTTTCAAACCTCGCCAGGAAATAAAGGCTTATTTTCCGCGCCAACGGCACGTCCGCTATAAGAAGCATATCTCTTATTCCGAAGGGCCTTCCAAACGCATCGGCATAATGAGGGAAATATATTCATCATCGCTGACCGGCTTAATAAGGACGGGGTTCAACTCGCCTATAAACTCAATGGCTAAAGACTCGGTTTGAATGTGTGCCAACGCCTGTACCAACAAACGCGCATCAAGACCGATCCTTACACTCGCGTTCCCAGACGCTACAGGCACCGTTTCGTGTGCCTCTCCTAATTCAGGAGTCCTTGCGGAAACCTGAATCTGTTCTGTATCAATCTCTAAACAGATCAAATAGTTCTTCGGGTTTGACAGCAGTGCCACACGCCGTGTTGCGCTCAAAATCTGATCTCTCGAAACGACCGTTCTGCCATCAGTGGATTCAGGAATAATCTTCTCATAATTCGGATACTCGCCCTCCACGAGGCGTGTCGTCAAGGTGGCATTCCCATCGGTAAAGAGGATCTGGTTCTCAAAAATAGAGACCTCCACTTCGCCAGCATCGACAAAAGTTTTGGCGATCTCTCGAACCGCCTTGAGTGGGACAATGAACCCGCTGGCTTCCCCGGATGTGTTAAGCGACTCGCAGTGTGTGAGCGCGAGACGTTTCCCATCAGTCGCAACGACTTCCGTCCTGTCCGTCAGAAGATTAAAGTAGAGTCCGTTAAGAAAATAGCGAACCTCTTCTGTAGACGCAGCAAATTCCGTTTTTTGGATGACATCCATTAACGTCTCTCCACCGATCGACAACGCTTCGCCTTCAACAGAAGGCAGCTGCGGGAACTCTTCATCGGGCAGCCCGATAATCTTGTAGACACCGTCGCCGCACGTAATTTCAACCCGGTCGTTGGCTGTCGTCACCAAGTCTATCGGTTTATCCACGGGCAACTCTTTGACAATATCCACCAACTTCTTGGCGGAGACAGTGAACGCCCCATCCTCTTTGACTGCCCCATCAACTTGCATCTTGATGCCGACTTCCAAATCCGTCGCGATACACTCAATCCTGCTATCCTCCGCTCGGATGAGCACATTCGAGAGGATAGGTAAGGTATTCCGCCCCCCTGTGACCCCTTGCAGTACCTGTAAGGCGTATAACAGGTCATCTTTTTCAAAAGTTAATTCCATCCCAAAATCTCCGTATCAAAAATTGCGAATTCGATTCAGAAGCATTCAGCCAATTTGGACAAAAAATCTTGACAAGCGTCTCCATTTAGTATAACATATTCAGTGCATACAGTAAAGAAAAATTTCAGCAATTTCATTCAGTTTTGAAAATAAATTCTACAACACCGCGTCCACTTTACAACTCAAGCTTCCTAACAAGATATATACCAGAGCCCTTAGTTTTTACAGACCACAATCGAATCGACAAAAAAACTAACGGGTATCGTTCTTCTCCTTAAAATATGCACACTACGGACTCACGCGCCTCACAGGCAATCGCGAAACGCGCAGTGCTCATTGGCACTATCCTTATCATTGGGAATAGTTACTGGATCGCTTACGTTGAGATGATTTGGCATACCGCGCATCTGACAACCGTCGCGATGTCTGTCAATGTCATGTTCGGTATTTTGGCGATGACGTTGTTGAACATCGGCGTACGGCGTATCTTTCCACGGATTGCCTTGGCACCGCGCGACCTTCTTGTCGTCTATAGTATGCTCGCTGTCGGGAGCGCGTTTTCAGGACACGACTGTATTCCACGCCTGATGGGACTCATCCCGTATGCCTTCCGCTTCGCGACACCGGAAAACGATTGGGAGGCACTCCTCTTTCACCATCTCCCCGAATGGCTCGTCGTGAAACATCCGAAAACAGTTACCGACTTCTACGAAGGCGACGTAAACTTTTTTACGGAAGGGTATGTACAGCATTGGATTATACCGATCCTCTCTTGGTCCGCAGTGATCTTCCTACTAATGCTCATCTTTCTCTGCTTGACTGCGCTCCTTCGTAAGCAGTGGATCGAAAATGAGAAACTCGCGTATCCGATTATCCAGATTCCTTTAGAGATTACCACCAACCGCGGCATCTTCAGGAACCGCTTGCTCTGGATCGGTTTCGGGATAGCGATGGGCATCAATCTGATCAACGGGCTGCAGTACTTCTTTCCTGTGCTTCCAGAGATTCCGGTCCGAAAGTACAATCTTAATATCTACTTCACACAGAAACCGTGGAACGCCATGGGCAGTACGCCGCTCCGGTTCCATCCGTATCTGATCGGTTTCTCGTTCATTCTGCCGTTAGATTTAGCGTTCTCGTGCACATTTTTCTATCTCATGAAGAAGGTACAACTGCTATTCGGAAGTGCCGTCGGTATCGCAACGTTCCCAGGTTACCCATTTCTTGGAGAACAGGGTGCAGGTGCCTTATTGGCACTGCTTGCGATTGCGTGCTGGCATGCGCGAAAGCACTTCGCGTCCGTGCTGAGACAAGTCGTGCGTCCAAATCGCGCCGAGTCACGAACCGAGGCACTCTCATATCGGAGTGCGATGATAACGCTCGGGGTCTGTCTACTGCTTCTCGCGGTTTTCTGCATCCGGGGCGGGATGTCGCTGTGGGCATTCGCGATTTATATCGGTATCTACCTCACCATCGTCGTCGGGTTAACTCGGATGCGAGCCGAATTGGGACCGCCGATACACGCTATCGGGTATCTCACGCCACAATATATGATGATCTCGCTCCTCGGTACACGGCGTTTGCGTCCGGGCAACCTAACGATGCTCTCGCTGATGAATTGGCTCAGTGGTGCGAGCTACGCCTCTTTCCGAACACACCCGATGCCAGAGCAATTAGAGGCGTTCAAACTTGCCGAGCGTACCGGCATCCGAAACCGAACGATGTTCACAGTCTTAGTCATCGCGAGTCTCGTCGGTATCCTATCAAGTCTGATTCTCTACCCTTATGCGATTTATAGCGAGGGCGTGGCTGCAGGTTCAGAGCAGATTCATGCCGGTGGTGCCGACACATATAACTTCCTCTCATCGTGGTTAGTGAATCCGAAACCGACGGATTGGCTCGCGACCTCGGTGTTAGGTTTAACGTTTGCAGCGAATTTGGGCATCATGTTCCTGCGTGCGCGTTTTGTATGGTGTCCGTTGCACCCAGCAGGATACGTTATCGGTGTCGCGCCAGGGACAACAGATGTCATCTGGTTTCCGCTGCTTCTTGCGATGGTCGCAAAATGGCTTATCCTAAAGCACGGCGGTATTAACGCCTATCGGAAAGCGGTGCCATTTTTCATCGGTCTGGTGTTAGGAGAGGCGTTGATGGGATGTTTCTGGCCCCTACTGAGCCTCGTACTGAGGTCGTCAGAGTATAGTTGGATTTAGCGTTTCGTTTGATGAATCAATTTTTTCTTGACATTCGGCAAATTCTATGCTAATATTATAAAATATACATTCCACTTTGAGGCACGTCAGGAAGTTTATACTCCCTAACTCTCCATTCCTAAAAGACGGGAACCAACTTTAAAGGAAACCGTTTTTTCGACAACGGAGAAAAAACGAGCGATGGGCCCATAATTAAAAGTAAAAAAATGATTGAAGTTAGAGAACTCACAAAATCCTATGGACCTACGGTTGCTGTCAACCAGGTCTCATTCGAGGCACACGCCGGTGAAGTCGTAGGGTTCATTGGTCCGAATGGCGCGGGGAAAACCACAACGATGCGCATCCTCACCTGCTATCTCACAGCAGATGCCGGGAGTGCTACCGTCGCAGGTTATGATGTCCTTGAAAACGCTATTGATGTCAGAAAAAACGTCGGGTATCTCCCTGAGAGCGCGCCGCTCTATGTGGATATGGGCATCCTTGAATACCTCAACTTTATGACGGAAGTTCGGAACATTCCCAAAAACCAACGCAAAGATAGGGTCAAATCGGTTATTGACATCTGTGGACTTGACGGGGTCATCCAAAAAGATATTGGTGAACTCTCAAAAGGCTACCGGCAACGCGTCGGGTTAGCACAAAGTCTCATCCACGATCCACCTATCCTAATTTTAGACGAACCTACCTCCGGGCTTGACCCCAGTCAAACGATTGAAATCCGAAATCTGATTAAGGAGATCGGGAAAGAAAAACTGGTACTCTTTAGTACCCACATTCTGCCGGAGGTGGCTGCGACTTGCAGCCGAATTCTTATGATCAATCGTGGAGAGATTGTCGCAAACGGAACCCTTGAAGAACTTATTAGCCAGGTTCGGGTTGAAAACAAATTCCATATTGCCATCCGTGGCGAGGCGGAAGCGATTACAGCAAAATTGCATGAATTGCAGGGTATTGCTGAACATACGCATGTCAAGACAGACAACGGTGTCGTCGGCTACGACATCACTGCAACGCAAGAAAACGACACCATTGCTGAGACCCTCTTTCAGACTGTTGTGCAAAACGGGTGGAGCCTGGTTGAACTGCGCCAAGAATCTGCGGATTTGGAGCAGGTGTTCCTTCACTTTACTGCGAACTCAGGCAGAGAAATCTCGTCCATGACAGCACCTTCAAGACCAGAACCGCGTTCCACCAAGGCAGCAACAGATACAGTTGCGCCTTCAGAAGAAGAATAAGGAGCCGGTTAACATTTTTTGGAAAATTTGGTAAAAACACTTCCAATTAGGGTTTCCTAAAACCACATCCTGTTTGTATAAAATAGAATACTTATGCAGAACATCACAGCTATTCTCAAAAAGGAATTCAGAAGTTATTTCAATTCGCCTATCGCGTATATTTTCATCACATTTTTCCTCGGCATCTCTTCATGGCTCTTCTTCCAGAGTTTCTTTCTCGCGAATCAGGCTGAAATGCGTGGATTTTTCGGGTTAATGCCGTGGATCTTCCTATTTTTTATCCCTGCTGTCACGATGAAACTCTGGGCTGAAGAAAAGAAAATCGGCACGATAGAAATCCTGATGACCCTCCCTATTCGAGATTATGAGGTCGTCATCGGTAAATTCTTAGCGTGTCTCGCGCTCCTTGCGGTAACAATTCTACTGACGCTCGTCGTCCCATTCTCAGTCATGTACCTCGGGAATCCCGATGTTGGGACACTGATTACCGGCTACATCGGACTTTTGTTAATGGGTGCCGCCTATATCGCGATCGGGTTCTTCGCCTCAACACTAACAGAAAATCAGATCGTCGCTTTCATTATCGGTATTGTTGTCTGTCTGACCTTACTCCTGATAGGTGAAGACATTGTGCTTTTCAAGACCCCGAATTGGTTGTACCCGATTTTCAGTTACCTTGGACTCGGTGCGCATTACAGTAGCATTTTGCGCGGTGTGCTTGACTCCCGCGACATTATCTACTATCTGTCAGTCATCGCTTTTTTTCTCTATTTAAGCACATTGGCAGTTGAAAGCCGAAAATGGCGTTAGAAAGGAGAAACTGTCTTGGCTAATAAACAGATCAGATACGGTGGGAATACCCTCGCTTTTATCGTCATCATCTTCGGCATCCTTGCGCTGATTAACTTTCTGTCAACCCGTCGTTTTATTCGTGCAGACCTCACCGAGGACAAACGCTATACCATCTCAAAAGCGACTAAAAATGTGTTGGGGTCATTAGATGATATTGTAACAATCACTGCCTATTTTTCCACAGCACCCGCGGAAGTCGCTCGCATACGGCGCGACATCAAAGATGTGTTAGACGAATACAACGCCTTCTCACAGAAACTCCAGATCGATTTTGTGAACCCCGCCGATTTCGACGACGCACAAAAACAGGAACTCCGTTTCAAGGGCATTCCTGAAGTGCAAATCAACGTCGTGAAAAAGGACAAAGCGGAAATAGCAAACGTCTATATGGGGCTCTCTATCGGTTACAGCGGTAAAGAAGAAACTTTACCCATAGTCCGCTCAACAGGGAATCTCGAATATGAACTTACCTCTACTATTCTCAAAGTTACCACAAAAGAGGCAAAAACAGTAGGATTCTTGACCGGGCACGGCGAATTTGACATCAACGCCCAACAATATCAGCAGTTCCGCCAACTTTTGGATAAAAATGGACAAGGGCAATATAACGTCACATCTGTCAGTCTACAAGACGGAAACGCCATTGATGATACCGTGACAACGTTGGTCGTCGCGGGGGTCCAGCAACCCTTGACTGAACGCGAGAAATATGAACTCGACCAGTTTATTATGCGTGGCGGCAGAGCAATCTTCTTGGTTGACACCATTCAAATACCACCGGGGACATTGCAAGGCACACCTGTGAACACAGGGTTAAACGATCTGCTGGAACATTATGGTGCCAAACTCGGCAATAACCTGCTTATTGACCGCAGATTCCATGACAATGCTCGGTTCCAACAAGGCCGCATGACCGTTTTTCAACCGTACCCGTATTTTGTTAAAATCATCAAATCAAACTTCTCAACAGAACACACCGTTACGAACCAATTGGAGGCGTTGACCCTACCTTGGACAAGTTCCTTAGAGGTGATACCGAAGGAAAGCATCACAGCAACACCGTTAGCAAAGACAAGTGAATTTGGGCAGACCCTCCAAGGTTATTATAATCTGATGCCAGATTTCCCGATACCGAATGCAGAAACTCAAGCCTATCCTGTCGCTGTCGCTTTAGAAGGTCAATTCAAAAGTTTTTATGCGGATAAAGAAATTCCAACAGCAGCAACCGACGCTGCTACAAGTACCGATGACAGCGAAACACCTGTTCCAACACAAGAGGCTGAAGCACAAACAACTATACCTGAAAGCGCGCAGACACAAATTGTTGTAGTCGGCACAGCACAATTTCTAACACAGATGCGTCCTGATGGAATTAACTTTTTCTTAAACACCGTGGACTGGCTCACCCTTGGTGATACGCTCATCGGTATCCGATCGCAGACGATCACAGAGCGGCCACTTCAAATAAAGACACCCGATGGCGGGTTCCGTGAAGTCTCAGAAATTGAGAAAAATTTTATTAGATACCTCTGTACTGTCGGAGTCTCATTCTTAGTAATCGCCTTCGGACTCGTCCGATATTTCTTAAAGAGGCGGGCAAAACGCTTAGTAGAATCGATGGCTCGGTAACTTATGCTATTAATGCCCCTTAGCAACAATTGTAGGGGTTGGGTTACCCAACCCGTTCGGACGAGGAAACCTCGCCCCTACATCAGAAACCACCGTGAAACGCAGTGGAACGGTGCCCAGAGGCCATAGTCAAAAAAATGAAAACGAAACAACTTCTTATCTTAGGTGGCGTTCTTGTCGTTTTGGCAATCGTTGTCCTTGTTTTTGAAAACCCCTTTGGAAAAAGCGAGTACGAAAAGAAGGTTGAGACAGCGACACCCCTGTTTCCAAACTTCGACAAAGAACAGGTTGCGAAAATAGAAATCATCGCCACCGATGGAACAACAACGCTTTCAAAACAAGAGGGGACATGGATAGTCGCCTCGATGGACAACTATCCCGCGGATAGCGAAGGTGTTGCACAGTTACTGACCAAAGTCGGGGAACTCAAGAATACGCAGCGCGTCTCTACCAACCCCGAAAAGCAGTCGGAATTTGAAGTAGACAGCACCGGTGTCGAAACGAAACTGATGGACGTAAACGATAAAGTGTTAGCACACCTGTTTGTCGGAAAAATAACCCCCGGCTTTCTGAGCAGTTACGTGCGTGCAGCGGATGCCAATGATGTCTATGTGGCACAAGGCAACCTCCAATCCGTTTTTAACAAAGGTACGCGTACTTGGAAAGATCGGACCATCTTCGAGTTTAGTAAAGGAAATGTTACCGAACTTAACATCTCTTCACCAGAGGAAATGGTCGAACTGCGTCTCGATGCAGATGGAACATGGCAGATGCTCAAGCCTGAAGCGGCTACCGCCAATACAACTGAGGTTGACAACCTGCTGACAACACTTAGCGGATTGGATACAGACGACTTCGCTGACGCACAAGACGACCTTGCCGAATACGGTTTAGAGACCCCACAATCCGTTATATCCGCTGCACTGAATGATGGCACAACGGCAACACTGTATATCGGAAACGAGGCAGAGGGGAAACTTTACGTCAAACGCGACGACAGCAACACCGTTTTCAGACTCTTCAAATCGAATGTAGATAGGTTAATAAAGAAATCTGATACGCTCAAGGCAGAGGCACCTCCGCCAGAAGTTGTACCAGGGGAATAGTTATCAGTACGATTTTTTTTCAAAAAATCTTTCAGTTTGCCTCGCAGTGAGAGTTATCAGTTAAGAGAAAGACTTTATCTGTCAAGTTTCTTTCTTAACCGATAACTGTAAACCGACAACCGACAACTATATTAAGGAGATTTAACGTGAAGAGATTTAAATTTTTGTGTTTAGGGCTAAGTTTACTGTTTGCCACAATTCTCGTCGGATGTGACTCACAAATCATATCCCCCCTGGTTCCATCACCGGAGAGCAGGAGTATTCACGTTAACGGAAGCGGTTCGGTTACAGGTGAACCGGATATAGCGACGCTTCACTTGGGTGTATCTGTTGAGAAAGAGACGGTCGAGGCGGCACGCGAGGCAGCCGCAAGCGCGATGACAGCAGTCATAGACACTCTGAAAGCCAACGATATCGCTGAAAATGACATTCAAACGGAGAATTTTAGCATCTACCCCCAGTATGATTGGACGGAGGAGGGGCGCACGCTGCGGGGTTACAGGGTAAACAATAGCGTTCGCGCGAAGGTCCGAGACCTCGAAACGCTTAGCGATATAATTGACGACGCTACCGGAGCCGGTGGAGACATTATCGTTGTAAACTCGATCCAATTCATGATTGAGGACCCTACACCCTTACAAGCACAAGCGCGTGTCTTAGCAGTGAAGAACGCCGAAGCGAAGGCGCAAACTTTAGCGGAGGCGAGTGGTGTTACGCTCGGAAAACCTATCACGATCATGGAAACATCGCATGCCGCGGGTCCCCCTATCGCCTATGCTGAGACTGCCGAGTTCGCCGCTGATGATAGTGCTCGCAGTTCAACCCCTATTCAAGCGGGAGAACTCACCGTCACCATAAACATCACTCTCGTTTACGAGATGGAGTAGCATTCCCTCAACACCCGTAGGGACAGGCTCTACTCTGTCCCTACTTTATCGGATCACAGGCACCTTCCGCCACCCTTGCCCTTCTGTGAATTCTCGGACACTCAAGCACCAAACAACAACCCGTTTCCCCTTCATATTATCGCGCCGCCGATGAAGGTTCAAGCGGGACGGTGTCGCGCCCGAACCCCGAACCGCTACGACATCTACAGGAAACCCAAGTTGATGCGCGAGATGATCCGGCAACCCAGCACCTTTTGCATGCATGTCTGCCCCCGCGTGAAAGACAAGGTTGTGACTATCTCCGAGCAAAACAACCGGACTCGCTCGCCACGACGCGCTGACACCTTCCTTGATATAAGTCAGCCGTAGTTGTTCTTTCTGCAGTTTTTCGTCACCGAGTTCCCTCCAGAGATCACCCGTAATTTCAGCCGTGCGCGTTTCTGTCTCAATATTTCTGTTAGGGATTTCCGCTACCCACGAAGGCGTACCGATGGCTTCAGCAATCGCCTCCGCTGCCAACACACACCCCTGCCCAGACCAGTGCGTATCCTGTTTGCAGTAGACAGGCCCAGCATCGGTGAACCGGTTTTTGCGGAAAATCGGTGTTAAGTCAAGCACATTCACGCCCTGTTCCCGCAGAATGTCGTAGAATTTGAGATGGTATTCATCAATCCGTGCTGTTGTGTGCCCATGTTCAGAAATCATCTCAGGATAAATCGTGGTTTTTGCCGGTATTGGCACGAAGATGAGTTCAATACCTGCTCTATCCAACTGCGCCTTGAAATCGAGGATAGCAGGCAGTGGATCGGCGAATTCAGGATTTGATGCGCGACTGACGCGCGGCGCTGCATCTCCCCAAAATTGTCCAACGCTCATAGAACGGAGTTCGGGCGCAAAGAACAACCACCCCTCTTTCCCAGAAACGACTGTCGTCTTTTGCGTCTCTGCTTCGGCAGCCTTTTCAGCTAATGACTCTATGAAAAATTCCGTTTCGGCAGCGGTGAAGTTAACAAACGATATAAGTAGCAAAAGAGACAATAATACGTAACAAGTAGATTGCAACCCGACCTTCAAAAGCAGTAGATTTTCCAAAGTCATTCTGGTAACTCTCCCCAATATACATCCAGTAACCATGCTTCTTCATTTTCCAACTCTTTTCGATTGTAGCTGCCGTATTCAGTTTCGACTGCTGTCCATGGACGGAGATGCAACTTAACTTTCTGATCCACTTTGAAAGTCGCAGCGGCTGTCCACTGATTTTCACGCATACCCCACAAAAATACAACGAACGCCTCTGGCAGCTCAGATGTATCTGCATTTTCGAGATGTAGTGCGATGATGCATTCAGCATACGGAACGGTTCGCGGCATCGGCGGCTCCGTTTTTGTCTTGATCGTTGCCGTGACAGTTATGGCTTCGCCTTGATTAATAGGTGTCGTTTCTAACTGCTCAGCAGTTTGAATCTGTGGTATTGATAATAGTTTCCAGTTACCAGAGAAAAGCTCCCGCGCTGCGAACTGATAGATAAGCACGCGTTTACCGGCGAGACGATCATTTCCACGGATAATCTCTTGCACAAGTGCCTGACGCGTCGCATCAGCACCACCAGCATTGATGATAATCTTATCAATCGGTCGCGCAAGTGCCGCACTGAGGTGTTCAACGAAACCAGCAGAATCGCCCCACCCCATGCCGCCAAGCGAATAGATGTTGCTGAAACTGTCTCCCAAAAATAGAATCTCTGATGCCTGCATAGATTGCCACAGATCGCCTGAACGGGTTTTAACAACGTGACGTGTGACGTGCGCCTGCGTAAACAACTGCTGATCCTCTGGCAGCTTCAGCATCTTCGCGATGTCCCCGATATTAGTAGTCTCCTCGGCAGTTTTCGTGTAGACGAACGATTGATCAGAGGGCAATTCAACCTGTTCCGCCATGAACGCAGCCAAATGTTTCGCGACGCGTTCCATTGCTTCTGGTTTCCAGTGCGTATCCGTTTTGAGATATTGGGGTTCTCGACGGGCAGCTGCAAAGAGCAGTGGCGCGGGATCGTATACCAGAACGCCTTCTGACCTGAGTCCATCAATAAACGCCGCATAATCGGGATGATGTATCGACGCCTCAACGTTTTGGTAGCGTGCTGAAAATTTCTCAGGGTGAATCGTCGGTTTAACAGGTGTTGGCATAATGATAAGCATAATGTCGCGTGCCTGCAACTGACGATTGAAATCGATAAGCGCGGTGAGTGCTGTGCTTACTGTCTTCTCGGAGTTAGGACTGATGAGTGAATCTATGTCGGCACGGTAGAATAACCACCCGTCGCGTCCGAGATAGGCTTGTTCATTGCCGATAAAGAACACCCGCGTCAGAATTGTCTGAACGCTCGGCAACAGCCAATCGGTCAGTACAGATTCTTCTGCCAGCGTATCCTCGTACTGCGCAATCTCTGTGAGACTGGGGACCGGTAACAAATGAATGGCTCGGAAGATGTGAGGGGGTTTATCTCGCTGGATGTCAGAAACCAACTGGCAGATCGGAACGGACAGAAGCGTCACACTGAAGATGACAAGACCAACAATGCTTACATTTCGTTTGACTTGTGTAGAGCCGAGTTCTTTTTCAGCCGTCTCCCGGCGAATTTCAGCTAAGTTTTGCATGTGAATGGTTATGAGTTATCAGAGGAAATAGTTTTCAGTTATCGGTTATCAGTTTTCAGTTAAGAGTCCCCTTGTGGCAGTCATAGAAAATGTTCCCAGCACAAGCCCCTAACTGGTTACTGGTAACTATTACTCTGATAGCCATTAAAAAATAAAATAGATGAACGGATTATACGCCTGCGTTGCCAAAACAGCAAGAGATAACCAGAGCAGAGTTATGCATATCCCTATTTTGAGAAGTGTCAACTGTTGCGTCCAGTCCCACGTCTGTGGAAAACGCCAGACGACAATGCACGCTATGCCCATCACCAATAGATAGTAAGGTTGATAGAGGATACCTGCAATTAAATCGGTGCTGGGTTGAACCTGGACTTTGCTGAACATGCATTGCAGATAGGTGATTGCGTGTGGGAGTTCATTCATTCTAAAGAAAACCCACGCGATCAAAACAAGTAGAAACGTCGCCGCGACCCGTAAGGGTTTCGGTATTGATCCGTAAAAACTCGCTTTTCCGCGTTTCCTCTCAAGGGCGAGCATGCCGCCGTGAATTCCGCCCCAGATAACAAAATTCCAAGACGCGCCGTGCCATAAACCACCGAGCAGCATCACAAGTGCCAAGTTGACATAGGTACGAGCAGCACCTCGACGATTTCCACCGAGTGGAATATAGAGATAATCGCGCAACCAACTTGAAAGCGAGATATGCCACCGCCGCCAAAACTCCGTAATAGATTCAGCACGGTAAGGGGCATCAAAGTTCTTGGCAAAAGTAAATCCGAGCATTAACCCCAGACCGATCGCCATGTCGGAATAACCGCTAAAATCGAAATAGATTTGAAACGCATACGCGATGACACCATACCACGCATCAAGTGTACCAACGACACCGACCTCGAAGACTGTATCAGCACATTTGCCGCAAGGGTTTGCTATCAAAACCTTCTTCGCCATTCCGAGCGAAAAGAACGCGATCCCACGAGCGAACTTCTGCAACGTGTGCGTGCGATGGTGTAACTGATCGGCAATCTCTGAAAATCGAACGATCGGCCCCGCGACGAGCTGCGGAAACATTGACACATAACAGGCGAAGTCAATAAAATTCCGAATCGCCTTCGCATCGCCGCGATAGACATCTATCGTATAACTCATCGACTGGAAGGTGTAGAAACTGATACCGAGTGGAAGCGTTACGTGAAGCACACTCTCCCATATCGGTAGACCGAGCCAGCCCACAATAGCGTTTATGTTCGCGATGCCGAAGTTAAAGTACTTGAAAAAACCTAAAAGAGACAGATTTGAGCAGATTGAAACCGTTACTGCTAATTTGCGGTTGCGCGGACTCTCACTTCCTGAAATGATGCGTCCACAAGTATAATCAATGAGTGTTGAGGCAAACATGAGCGGCGCAAACAGAGGGTTTGCCCAACCGTAAAAGATATAACTAAAGAGGGTCAACCCGAAGTGTTTCGCCCAGCGCGGGAGCAGATAGTAACTGATTAACGCAATAGGGAAGAAATAATAGACGAAGATGTGCGAACTGAAAACCATTTTTTTTACTATGGCCCCTTGCCATGGTCAACCCCGTTGGGTTGACCATCGGTTTTCGATAAGACCGGGGCGTTCTCGGCAGGAAGTCCGTTCTCTAATAGGAAGTTCAGGGGTACTGACCGTCATAGCGTTGCCGAACTTCTTCTAACGTCCGCGTTAACTTCGTCGCGCCAAGTGCATTCAGATGGTCAAGGTCTTTGAACATCTCTGGAAGGAAGTCGTGATTCCCACCCTGAAGGAAATCAACCAAGACGAGATTCGGGAACTGTGTCTCCAGTTGTTTTAACCGATTCACCAATTCCCGATACCCTTCCTGCGTTGTCCCATCATCGTCTACAACGGGTTGACCTTGCATGATCGGATGAAGGGGTGACAAATATAGCAAAATCTTAACATCCCGCTCGTTCAATGCGGCGATCATAGACGTAAGACGGTCCCATCGCTTTTTAGAAATCTCCCATTCCTGTCCAAACCTTTTAGTCTTCGGATCATTCCATACTTCAGCCTTGAACTTCCAACCCCATGGACGCTCGTTCCAGTATTCCGAGACGTGCGGTATAGCAGTAATCCCAGCAACCGTCTTTTTAGCTTCATCGGTTCTCTGCCAGAGACTCTCGGCGTGCTTCCGATCAAATGCAAAGCCGCGACTTTTTAACAATTCCCGATCCGCTGAATGTTCAAAATATCGGTTCACCGCGCGGGGTGACATCTGATAAACGACCCATTCTAAGTTGCGCATTTTTGTGAGGTATTTATCAACGACAATTTCTTGGAACTCCAACGGTCCCCCCGAAATTGCGAGGTTATACGCCACCGGCGTTTTGCGGTTCTCCTCACCATAAAACATCTCTGCGCGAACACCCGCCGCGCCTCGCGAGTCCCCCAAGGATACAAGCTTGAGTTGATCTTTTATCCGCCAGAAAATCGGCATCTTCTCTGAAAAAATGCTGTCGTAGTCGTACCGTTCCTCAACGGATCGGTTTTCGAGAATCTTTTGTCCGACATCGTGATAGAGTGGAATATCAGGGTCTAATGTAAGTGTATCGCTGGTGTAGAGGCTCTTCAGTTCGTTGAATTGTTGGTATGGATAAAGGTGGAGTGTGTGTGAACTTCCTACTTTTGCTTTTCCGATTGCCTGCGGTTGATTGTCGTAGATCGCCCAATGCGCGACGCGGAGTTTTTGGTTTCTTTTGAATTTGCCCTCAATGCGTTTCCGGACGTTGTACTCGTAAAAGACAAGTGCCTCTCGATACGGAGCAATATCGGCAAGCGTCGGGATTTTGGATTTCGCGAGCAGTTTTACCTTGAGTCGGATAGGATCGCTCATGTCTATGTCTAACAATCTGCCATCCGGTGCGATCTCCAAGTCGATTTCTACGCCAAACTCCTCAGCTTCAACATTGTAATAGGTCGTATCAGTTTGCAAACGACTGCCTACAATACTCATGCCGAGTTCAGTCCTGCGTTCCACATCATTAATTTTCAGTGTTCCAACCTGCTGATGGACCGTATCTTGGACGGGTATCGGCAGCTCCGAGAAAGTGATCTTCTCTGTAACATCCTTCTCTCTGAAGGTGCCATCCGCTGCAATTTCAAGTTCGATGTCAATGCTATCGTCTTTCGCCTCTATGTCATAGACGGTTTCACCATCTTCTCTTTCGCGATCAACATCGCTAATAGGCACATCCCCGATTTCGCGGAGCGCAATTTTCTGGATAGCCTCAGGCACTTCATCGAACGATATGTCCTTAGAAAACCCATCAACACTTACAACGAAACATGCTATCATACAAAAGATAAGAAACGGTTTCAAGCATCGGCACTTCTTCAAAATGCAAACCTCCTTTAATTATCTCTGAATACCCTCGCAAAATTGTATCGCCACTGAAGTGCAAAACTCATTCCGATTTGCCCATTTAGAGGGCTAACGAGCAACCGGTTCCATTCATTCTCGTTTGGCAAACGCGCGAAGTCTTTGTAATTCTCCACCACCCAATTATCCGCTGCATCAATAATTCCCAAAGTTATCGGTTGTGCTTCGGCTATCGAAAGTAGACTCTCAATCTCATGTTCCGGTATTGCATCTTTATCTTTTCGGGCACGCTGCTCATTTTTCTTTCTGAAGTCTATTTCTGCCTCAAGGACCAATCTTTGTATCCTATCTGCCTCTTGTATTGCACCAATGATGCGAAGCAAGTGCTTTGCTCGCCAATCACTCTGATTGATGTACGCCAGAAATCGAAAAATCTTTTGTGTCCACGTCTCGCTTTGAGTTAGTAGCCAATCTCGGTGTTTCCGCGCTATTGCAGTTAAAGCGAAATCTGCCAATTCTGTATTTAAGAAATAGTGCCATTGGATGACTTGAAGTTTCAACGGTGGATGCAATTTTCGTTTTTGGTAGTCAGTTAACACAATAAGAGCATCATATTCACTTCCAAGAAGTCTCTCGTATGCTGACACAAAAGGTTCACTGGTAGCATAATTTTGAGAAGGTGCTTTTATACCTAAATCAAGATCTGGTATGTCAACACCTCGTGCGGGGTTCAAGCGGAGCTGGGGTATTTTAATATCTTGAAGAATCACGGTTTCAAGAACAGCAACAAAAAGCATTTCAATAACGCTGCCAACTGTTTTCCCATCGAGATTGGGAAGTGTTTGTTGATCGCGAAGTTGTTCATACCAATGTGGTAAGGTTTGACTACGGCCCAAGCGTAAAAGCACCGGTCCAAGCCTTTCAAGGTTTACACCTTGGAGGGCATGATTTAATTCAACGATAGTTTGATCCAGTCTTTCTCGGAGCAGATTACGCAATCCTGCTTTTGTCAGCATAAGTTATCGGCTCCTGAAACAGGTGGAGTTGTTGTCCTTTAACGTTTTCTAATAAGGTCACACGGTCCTCTAAAATCTTATCAAGCACCCAACCTACCAATACAGGTGGAACAGCGTTACCGTATAAGGCATATTGATTATAAACAGAAACAGCAGAACAGTGATCATCTGGAAAATCTTGTAGGCGAGCATATTCCACATTTGTCAAGCGCCGATATCGATCTCCGACTTTGTAACGTTCATAATGTCGGCTTGTAGCCGCCGTAAGCGTTGGCGCGATTCCATCAATGCCAAATACTGTGTAGCCCATGCGAGCCCCTCTCTTCTGATTATAGAGGAGTTGAACACCATCAAGAAATCTATTAATCGGCGTGCTTTTTTCTAAACGTTGTAAAGTGCTCTCCGTGAAGTCAAAAGTTGGATCAACAGTAGGTTGGAGAACGCTCCGTAAAGTTACAACCGGTTTCGCCTCCGAAAAATGTTCCAAGTTACACGAAAAAAAACGTTGACGAAACGCCACCCCCCAAGTGTCAAATCTCCGACGATGCCTTTCAATCTCAATCCAACCTGACATATCTGTGAGCCAGCGAAAATTGCCTTCTAAACTTTCTGAAAGATCCGTTGACTCCGCAAGTCTAATCGTAGGATGGTTATCCTTTACATCTAAGGAACCTAATATAAGCACGCGCTCGCGATTCTGTGCTAAGCCGAAGTGTCGCGTATTGACTAAACGCCACTCAATATGATAGCCGAGTTCTGTGAGTGCAGAAAGCACCGTCGCAAAATGGATACCCTTTTCCATTAAAAGTAACCGCTTCACGTTTTCCAAAATGAAATAGCGCGGCCGATGTGTTCTTAAAACCTCTACAATAACCGAGAAAAGCAGTCCTCTTGGATCGCGAAACCCCTTTTTTTGTCCAGCACTACTGAACGGCTGACAAGGAAAACCGGCCGTGAGCAAATCATGCGAAGGAATCTCATGCGTCAATTCCCGAATATCGCCTTGACGAATTTCAGCATCACCAAATTGACTCCGATAGACTTGACAGGCTTTCGGACAAATATCATTTGCCCACAACGTCTGAAGACCTTTCTGAGCAGCAGCTAAACGAAACCCGCCTATACCGGCAAAGAGTTCAACTGTTGTCTTAATCGCTTCAGAAGCCATTCGCTGTTTTCCTTATTGTGGATTTGATTCAAAAAGTGCTGCCTGTTTAGAAACAGACAAGCCAAAAGGCGTAGATTTTCTCATTGGCATAGTTTTCCCCCAAATTGCTTCTAAATCTGGAGTGCATGCGTAATCCTTGAAAAAGCGTGAAACATCGTCCGATTCTCTCCGTTCAGCAAGTCTGTTTTCAATGAGGGCAACATTCTGCGAATCCAGTTCAATCCCGACCGATTTTCGCCCCAATTGCTCTGCTACAACCAGCGTTGTCCCAGAACCTGCGAACGGATCCAAAACAACATCACCCGGATTTGTCGAAGAGAGAATAATCCGAAGAAGGAGTTGGATAGGTGCTTGCTGCTTGTGCAAGCGATTGCCATCTGCATCTCTCAACGCCTCATCACCAGCAAAATAGCCAGAGGTTAATTCACGGATATCGTCCCACACATCGGTAACAAACATACCGTTCTCCCGCGCGTGTTTGTAGCCTGCGGGTAGCGGCGGATCAATGCGCAAGCGGTGGAAAACGCGCGGTGTTTTGCCTTTCGTCGCAAACGCAATCACCTGATAATGCTTGCCGAAACGCTTTACCCCTGGCACCGCTGAGGTCTTCTTTTTCCAGATAATCAGATTTTGGAAAGTCCACCCAGCATCGCGTAAGCAGCGCAAAACGAATTCGGTATTCTTTTCGCGCTGCATGAAATAAATCGCCCCACCATCGGAAGTCAATGCATACACCTTTGCACAGATATCGCGCATCCATTCCCAATACTTCTCGGGCGGCATGTTATCATCCCAAGCGTTGTAAGCCTTATCCTGATTAAAAGGCGGATCGAGAAAAGAGAGGTCTACTTTTGTCGCAAAGTTGCTGCTATCCAAAGCAGTGGTGCAATTTTCATGGAGAACGATGCAGTTTTCGCTAAATGAATTGTTCATGGTGTTTACGCGTTTCTACAATCATTCTGGCAAACAAGCGTCGTGACACCGTGCCAATATCCGAGTGTACGGGTGGGGTCCCATACACACGGGATAGAGCCACAATCTGACACGCTTGTAATTGAGGCTACACCGTATACTGCTTCAGTGTATCGTCATCTAAATTCTCTAAAACATCTTTCGGGTCGTGCTGCTCGCCCTGCTCGAGTTCTTGTTCAGAGAATCCGTGGTCTGCAATCACATCTTCGGCAATATAGATCGGCACGTCGCAGCGCAGCGCAAGCGCGATCGCGTCACTCGGACGGCAATCCACCTCAATCGTGTTATCATTCACTTCCAAAGTGATGTGTGCATAGAACGTCCAGCGGTTATTCAGCTGTTCAACCGAGTGTACACACACATTTATGACCTTTGCCGCAAGCGTCTGAATCATATTTTTCAGCAAATCGTGTGTCATCGGGCGCGGGAGTTCTACATTTTCCAAATGCATCTGAATAGCTGCCGCTTCCGATTCACCGATCCAAATTAGCAGTATCCGGTTGAGACTGTCCTCTTTCTCTTTCAGGACTACGATGGGCGCGCCTGTACCCCGATCAATAGAGAGAAAATGAACTTTAACTTCAGTCGTCGTCTGTTTCTCAGTATCCATGTGTGCGTCCTTTCATACGCCCGGCGTTTAAGGCACCGTCGCTTGGTGACCCCGCCAGTATCTATTCAAAAGAGAAGGTGGGGGATGTAGAGGGTGGGTTGCCCAACCCCTACGCACCTTCATAAAAAATGTCAATTAATCGGCATAAAGAGAAGGTGAGGGATGTAGAGGGTGGGTTGCCCAACCCCTACGCACCTTCATGAAAAATGTCAATTAATCGGCATCAGGTGAATCATCTGAACTCACTTGCGTATCCACCGCCAATTCGGCATCAGGTGAACCATCTGAACTCACTTGCGTATCCACCGCTAATCCGGAAGCGTAATCCCGAACAGTCCGGGCAATCTTTTCGGTGTCTAAACCGCTGAATCCAACAATCTCCTTGAGCAAGGGTACGGCTGCCCCCGCGTTGACAATCGAACTGAGAACACGGTTCATACCGCCGCCGCCATTGCCGTTGTTTCCGAGATCAAGTACCCGGATGCTTTCAATGCGTTCCGCAGGTTTCATCAATTCGCCTGTCACCTCAGGGAGTGATTCCACGAGTGCCAATATAGCATCACTCACGAGCACTTTGGAATCCGCCTGATTCTTCGCAGCAATAGAGGCTTCTTCACCATCAGCCTTCGCTTTCGCTTCAACGAGCAGTGCCTCTGCGAGAATTCTCTGTGCCTGCGCTTCAAGCTCAGCGGCTTCAAGCGCTGCCTTGGCGGCTTCCACAACGGCGTATGCCTCTGCATCCGCATTGCGTTCTTTGGCAATCCGTTCCTCATCGGCTTCTTGCTCGGCACGGATCAGTTCGATTTTGCTTTGACGTTCCGCTTCCTCAATCGCTTCGGCTGTTAAAACTGCTGCTTCGGCTCTCGCCTTTTGTGCACTCACCTCCAAGAGTTCAGTGAGTGCCGCCTCACGTTCCTTCTCTTTGATTGAAACCTGGACCGCGTTTTCGGCTTGTGCCTCTTTTTCCGCGCGATCTTTCTCAACGAGAACGATTCGACTCGCGATGCTTGTTTCTTCTACAGCGCGTTCCTGCTCAATCTTGGCAGTTTCGACAGAAAGATTACGCTCGATTTCTGCTTCCTGAACCGTCTGTTCTTGTTGCACACGTGCAATTTCGATTGCCTGCTTTTGTGCAATTTCTGTCTCTTCGACTTGGCGTTCCTGTTCAATCCGAGCGGTCTCTAACCGCTGCTTCTGCATAATCTCCGAGGACTTGACCGCCTCTTCCTGTTTGATGCGCGCTTCTTCAACAGCCTGCTGCTGCTCAAGTTTGTGCGCTTCAACCTCGCGTTCCTGTTCTGCCTTGTTCGTAGCGATGGCTTTCCGTTGCTCTTCTTGTGCAAACTCAAGCCGTCTCTCGACCTCTAACCCTTCCGTTTCCGTCTCCTCCTCGCGCTGCTTAATCTCAAGTTCGGCTTTGAGACGATCCTCTTCACGCTTCACCTTGTTTTCGTGCTCAATCCGAGCCGTTTGCGTCTGCTTGTCTTCAACCTCTTGCTTGATCGTCTGAATTGCAACAACATCAAAACGGTTATTCTCGTCAAGCGCATCAAGCGGCGTCTGGTCAAGATTCGTGACAGCAACGCTTTCTAATTTAAAGCCGTTTTGCTCAAGATCATCGCGACAGGCTTCCTGAACTTGGTCAGAAAATTCTTGGCGCTTTTCGTGCAGTTCTTGGAGGTCCATAGTCGCAGCAACACTTCGTAGGACCCCGACAAGTTTACCTTCAAGGAGTTTATTAACGGCTTCCGGAGTTAGGGTTTTATCACCGAGACTTGCGACAGCCTTGAGTACATCTTGTTCGTTGGGTTCAATCTTGACATAGAATTGCGCCTCTATATCAACCCGTAAACTGTCTTTTGTAATCAGCGCGCCTTGTCCTGTACGTTCAACAGGTAACTGGAGCGTATTTAAGGAAATGAGTTGGTGCGTGTTGGTAATCGGGTTAATAAGGGTACCACCAAAGACGACGCGCTTTTTACGCCCACCAGAGATCACTAACGCCGCATCCGCGGGCGCCTTTTTATAGAACGAACGATAGACTAACAGAAAAATAACGATCAGCGCAACAACGCTACCGATAATCGTAACAAACAAATTGGGATTCATGTTCAATTCTCCTTTCTAATGCTGAATTGACGCTAATCTACTTCACTCTTTCTGACATCAAAGATCCGCTTTCTGCGATCATAGTTTATAAGAATTATGGTATCTCCCTTGACAGGAGTGGCTTCATCGGATTTGGTGCGGCAACTGACAGTTAATTCCGGACCATCCGGAACTTGGACACGAGCGGTACCAAAAGTTGTGGTAATTTGTCCACTAATAACGCGTCCACTTAAACCGAGGAGATGTACATCGCTGATGGCTCTCTCGCTTTCAGGGAATAGTTTTGAAAGGGCGAGAGATATATAGCGCGTACAAACAAAACAACAGAAAAGCGCAATCACACACGATATCCAAACCCACCCGGGTCTTTCTGGCACATTAAGGGATGCGTTGGCAATAAGTCCAGCAAGCCCCCATGTCCCAAACAGCGACATCAGCACAACCATCAACGGAACTCTCCCAACATTCAGGAACCCAAATACGTCGCCGAAAGAGAAGCCCTGCCCGCCCGCATCTACAGCCACATCCGCATCCGCATCTATATCTACGTCCGCATCTATATCCACATCGGCATCTATATCCACATCGGCATCTATATCCACATCGGCATCTATATCTACGTCCGCATCTATATCCATATCGGCATCTACGTCGGCATCTGCATCCGCATCACCGAAGTCCATTGCTCCCATAGCAAGTCGAAAGAGCGCAAATATGAACACAATCGTTAACGGTGCCGTAAACCAGACATTATACGAGGCGAGGAAATAATCCAAGAATTCTTTCATGGTTTTCTTCTACTTTGCAATCTGATCCGTAATGTAGATGTAGGCACAGCGTGCCGAACGGAAGCTGATATTATCGATCCAATGGACATTACGCAGCACGCTAATTTCCAATTTCGCTTGGTTGAGGAGCCGATGCTTGAACTGGCGGACCAACTTCACATCACGAATCTCGGTGAATAACAGGTTACACCGGATATTCGCATAAGAAACGCCGAGGCTGCCTATATACCGCTCATCTAAAACCAGCACCCGCCGCGCCGTGATAAAAACGAAATCCGGACGCAGCAGATCCGAACGCCCGAGGATGCACAAACAGACCTCTTCATCCTCGCCTATCTGCGCGCGCACAGTCTTTTGGATACGAGGTGGCATGTTCGTAAATTCAGCCATGGCATTTCGCGACCAAATCTATCGTCGGAAACCAGAATAGGATCCGTTGTGGAAATGGAGGTGGCGGGAATCGAACCCGCGTCCGAAGGCATTTCAATAGAGGCTACTACATGCTTATCACAGGTTTGAAGATTCGCCGATAAGCCTCCCCTGTGCAGGATTCATCATAGGCTATCTCAAAAGTGATTCGCGGCACGCCCCTTGAGAAAGAGCGAGCGGCTAGCCCGTATTACGACGCTTTAACTGCCCTGACGGGCGGCAAGTCAGTCAAGCGTAGCCGCATTATTAGGCAGCTAGTGCTAATTCTTCATCAGCAATTATAAGTGTTCCGCCTATTTAACGAGGCCTGCGGAGACCTCGGCATGCAACCTATATCTCATTTACCTTCGTCGAAACCTTGACACCCCCACATTGTAAGGGTACGATTACAAACCGCTGTTAGGTATACGCCCGTATCTCATTTGCTGTCGCTTCACGTTCAATCTTATCGCGTTTATCGTAAAGCCGCTTCCCCATCGCAACAGCCAATTCCAACTTCACTCTGCCGTTGCTGAAATACGCGCGCGTCGGAACGATCGTCATCCCCTTTGAACGAATCGAACGTTCAAGCTTCGTGATCTCTCGACGATTGAGCAGCAGTTTGCGTTTGCGTTTCGGTTCGTGGTTGGCGATATTTCCGTGTTCATACGGACCGATGTGCGCATCAATGAGGAACACTTCACCGTCTGTTACCTGTGCGTAACTATCTGTCAGGTTCAGCCGTCCCGCGCGAATCGCCTTCACTTCAGTGCCTTGCAAAACGACACCCGCTTCATACCGGTCACGTAAGTGATAGTCATACCGTGCTTTGCGGTTAACGGTAATCGTTGGGGTTGTAGAATCTTTGGCACTTTTCATAGTGATGTTAAGTATACCATAAGAATTAATGTACATGCAAGAAAAAATGGCAGTGAAGTCAGAACGGACCCACCGAAAATTTGAAGTTTTTTCTTAAAACAGGGTTTTAGTTGAAAACTGAAAGTAAATATGATAAACTATACGATAAATACCGCGTTGTTGGAAGTGCCAAACATAGTGCTTCGATTGCGCTTCAAAACTGAGAAAGGAGTCGCTTGATGCCAGAACTTTACGATACACGTGCACCGAACCCGCCTTCACGTGCGATCTTAGTCGGTGTAAAACTACGAAATATGCTGATGGACGAAACAGAAGAATCGCTGCAAGAACTCCAGCAACTCACCGAGACTGCTGGTATTGAAGTTGTCTGTGAAACGATTCAATCGCGTAACGCGCCAAATCCGACGTATTTTATCGGCGAAGGGAAAGTTGAAGAACTCAAACCGCTCATTGAAGAACTCAACGCCGACGCAATCATCTTTGACGAAGAGCTCTCACCAGCACAGACCCGTAACCTCGAACAGGCGTTCGATATCGCCGCAATTGACCGGACAGGACTTATCCTTCAGGTGTTCGCGCAACGCGCGCTTACCAAAGAAGCACGGTTACAGGTGGCATTGGCACAACTCGAATATGCACTGCCACGCCTCACTCGGATGTGGACACACCTCTCGCGACTCGCGACAGGCGGTGGCGGGGGTAGGCACCTTCGCGGGCCCGGTGAAACACAACTCGAAATGGACAGACGTTGGGTACGCCGGAATATTGGACAGGTCAGAAAAGCACTTCAAGCCGTTGAAAAGCAACGCACTGTCCAACGCAGAAACCGCTCCGAAAAAGTCAAAGTGTCTCTCGTCGGATATACCAATGCCGGGAAATCGACACTTTTCAACCATTTGACAGGTGAAAGCGTCTTGGTTGAAGATAAACTGTTCGCAACCTTAGATTCAACCACACGGAAGGTGAATTTGCCACAAAAGCAGCAGATTCTCCTCAGCGACACTGTCGGATTCATCAAGAAGCTCCCACACCAGTTGGTCGCAGCATTCAAGGCGACGCTCGAAGAGGTAACGGAAGCCGACCTGCTACTTCACGTCATTGATGTGAGTCATCCAGAAGCAGAAGCACAGATCGCCGCTGTAAACGAAGTCCTTCATGAATTGGATGCTACGGAGATTCCGACGTTCATGGTTTTCAATAAAATTGACCGGCTTAAAACCGAAGACGACCTACACCTGCTACAGTGCCAACATCCAGATGCGTTTCCAATCTCCGCCCAACGCGGCGATGGTGTTGAGACATTAATGGATTCACTATCAAAGCGGTTTGCTGAACTCGGTACGAACCTTTCCTTCAGTTTTCCATACACAGAAGGAAAAACGCTCGATTTACTCTATAAACACGGCACCGTGCTTAACACGGAATACGCGGACGAAGCCATTCACGTCGAGGCACGCCTACCGGACCGCTACCTCAAATCGGTCTCCGAATTTTTGGTAACTTCTGAAGGATAAACGATAAAGATGCCATGGCTCGACCAGACGGACATCGGACACGACTTGCAAATCTGTCCGGATTGTAATACGGAATACGAGGTACTTGACCAATTTTTGGGCAGTCCGTCGGAAGACCCATCGCACAACTGGATTGATGCCGTGTTCAACGATGCGTATTATGTCGCGATTCGGTGTCCGCAATGCCTCGAAATCCGACACCTCTGTATACAATCTCTAACGGCTACACAGTTTCATAACGAAAAGGAAAAGCAATGAAGATAGGTGTTACCCAAATTATACTTGGAGGCATGTCGTTAAACGATACGCTCTCCCTCTGCCAAGATGCCGGATATGATGCCGTTGAACTGACTTTCGGTGAAGGAAAAGATACCGACATCAATATGAGCGACACGGAGCTTAGCGGCATCGCAGCGAAGTGTGAAACGGCAGGTATCGAAATTGGCAGTATCACAGCAGGTTACGCCGACCGTGGTAACCTCCTGAGTTTGGATGCGACGCAGCGCGAAAAAGGGGCGGTCTCTCTCGCCCGTGGTTTGGAAGTCGCAGGGGCACTCGGTGTCGGAGGGATACTATTGCACCCCGGCCAACTCACTGCTGAAGGGACATATCAAGAAGTTTGGGATAACCTCGTCGGTATCCTCAAAGACTTAGCACCTTCCGCAGAAGCACACAAGGTTGCCATCGGGCTCGAAAACGTTTGGAACAAATTCTTGCTCAGCCCTAAAGAGATGCGGGATATTGTAGATGAGATAGATAGCGAGTGGGTCGGCACCTATCTGGATACCGCAAACATGATGGCTTACGGCTACCCGGAACACTGGATCCGTGAACTCGGGCCCCGCATCAAACGCGTACATTTCAAAGATTTCGCACGCGGCGCACACCAGTTCGTTAACCTCTTAGACGGTGATACAGACTGGAAAGTAGTGATGGCGGCGTTCCGCGCCATCGGGTACGACGGTTATGTCATCCATGAAGTCGGTGGCGACAGAGCAACCCAGATTGACCTCGCGAAACGGATGCGTCAAATCGTTGCCATGTAACCGAAAAAAAGAAGGCGATGGCTCTAAGAGAAACCATCGCCTGATGCCGGAGGTCGGACTCGAACCGACATGGACCTAGGGCCCGCGGGATTTTGAGTCCCGTGCGTCTACCAATTTCACCACTCCGGCTCTGCTCAGCAACATATATTATAGCACACTCTCAGCAAAAGGTCAAATTTTTATAGTTTTCAGAGTTAAGAGTCGTCAGTTATCAGCGCGGTTGTTCAAAAAAACGCACTGATAACCATTCCCTCTGAAAACCGAAAACTGATAACTGATAACTGACAACTCAAAAACCATGGCGAACCAACAACGAAATCTTGCCCCTGAAAGCATATTCCAACGCTTCTGGACAAGCGTGATCGCATTCCTTAACCAACTCCGTGAAAGGGAGACATGGCAGACCTTATGGCATTGGGGACTCTGGCGCGTCATACCCAAACGCCGCCGCATTCTTAAACGGATACAAGAACTCCAACCGCTTCACGCAAATGCCCCGCCTGAAATGCGGGCACTCAGAGATGAAGTCTTCTCAAAAAGCTGCTTAGAACTGAAACGTCCAGAACAAGAACAGATTCTTTTGGACACTTTGACACACGTACATCAACCGCTCGGATTTGAACAAATTTTCTTCGCAGCGATCTATCCGATCTTACTCAAACGCGACATGGTCGTCATCCCAATGACGACTGAAACCCCACACCGGCTTGACGTAGAAATCGGGTACCTCGGACACAATGAAGATTATTTCTTTTGGGTGCTTGAGATTGACAGCACAAAACGCCTCACACTCAATACACCGCTCAATCCGAGATTCGAGGTGCGGGACGACAAACGTTATACAATCTATTCACTCGGAAGTAGTGGACTGGTGGATACAGACTTTGCCGAATACGCTGAGCAGTGGCTCCTTGATTCTCCGCGTTTGACAATAGCACTGCCGCTGCTTGCCGCGGCTTATGCCGATCAGTGGATCCTTAACGCACGCCTCTATCTCGCGCACATCCTCACTGATCTGAAGAAGCGGAATTATAAGGTTACAGCAACGGTAATACCCGATTTTGAACGGGAGCGGTTGTCACTTTTACGCCGTCTCTCCCTGGACCGGCTAAGAAAACGTCAACTTCTGTCCGAACGCCGAAATCGGTGAGGTAAATCCCCGGCTCAATAGAGAAACAGATACCAGAAATCAAGGCACGTGCATCCCGCGTCTCTAAGTTATCCAAATTCACGCCGTTGCCGTGGATAACAGTGCCGATGTTGTGTCCCGTACGGTGGATAAAGTATTGTCCGTATCCTTTTTCAGTGATATAGCCGCGAACACAATCATCGACCTCATAGCCGTGAATCGGTACGTCTGCTTCCCACCTCTCCTGAATGAATCGTATGGCACTATCCCGTGCTTCTCTGACGATATCAAAAATCTCAACGTACCGAGTCGGAACGGTTTCCTCGGCATAAGCCACCCACGTCGTGTCCGCAAAAACGGCATCTCGATCTTTCTGCTTCGCCCATAAGTCAATTAAGATGAAATCGCCTACTTGAATTTTTTGGGTATCCGTTGCGGAGGGTGCATAGTGCGGGTCGCTGCTTTTGGCATTCACAGCGACAATCGGTGGGTGATCTGTCACCAAATCCATCGCATCAAATTGTCCGAGAATCTCCTGCTGCACGTCGTATTCTGTAATACTTTTCCCATCCCGCAGCTGCGAACCGATCCACGCGAAAGCGTAATCTTTCGCTTGCAATACCAAGCGTGCAGAGGTCTGATGTCCTGCTGCCTGCGCCTCGCTGAGACGTGCCTCTACCCGTTGCGCCAGTTCCGCAGACGTTTGCACTTCAATCCCAAACGAACGAATCCATTCCAGCGTACCAGCATCTACCCGTGAAATGTAAGGGATTTCGGCGTTTGGCGAATACTCCATCGCAACCGTTTTGACACCAGTGAGCAAGGTACGGATTGCGTCGTTAAGTTCTTCCCAGCCAGCGTAAAGCGCGACCTGTCCTTGCACACGCGTGAAGTTCGATGTCTCAATCCGATGGACCAACCATCGCGGCTCGCCCTGTTTCGGGATAAGGCAGAACCATCGGCGGGTAATATGTGCCCCCGCCAAACCTGCGACGTTCTGTGCAATCGGGTTGATCCCCCGAAAATCGTATAGAAGCCACGCATCTAACTCTAACGCTGCCAGCGCATTCTGAATTTCAGTTATTTTCATATTTTTTAACCTTGTTAGTCAACGGTACGCGCTTCCACGATGCTTGATTCGATAAATTTTGACACGATAATTCTCATCGTCTATTCGATAAAGGATTCGGTACGCCCCGACACGCAGTCGCCAACTATCGCCAGTCTGTCCGGAAAGTTTAACAACCCCAGGAGGACGAGGATTAGTCTCCAATTGCTGGAATATAGCATCAATACGACTGATGACATGCTGTGGTAGATTCCGCATTTCCCGTTCAGCGCGACGTTCTAATTGAACAGTATACATTGGCGAACTATTCAAAGTTTTCCTTCCTTCTGTAGGTCGGATCGGATTTCTTGGTAGTCGCGGAAATTGGTTGCAGTTTCAACTACTGAGTCCATCTCTAAAATATCTTCTAAATCCTCAAGGCACTTTATGAGAAAGTCGTATTCTTTCATTGTAAGAACAGCAGCAGTCTTTTCTCCTTTGTCATCAATAATATATTTAGGATTGATAGTAAGCATGAAGACTCTCCTATGTAATAACCCAAGTTGCTACCAAGGGATTTTGGTGTTTTTGCTTAAGAAACACCCAAGTAAAACGGTATTTCTGCGTATTCTAAAACGGTTTTTCAGACACTTTCTTCACCCCGTAGGGGTGCTATGTCTATAGAAATGGCATATTTAAGCGATCGCACTCCGTAGGAGTGCTATGTTTATAAATCGGTGGCAACTCGCGTTATGTAATAGTGTCTGTTTAAGCAACATTAAATAATAAATTCGGATTTTCTATCGGGCACGAACCCCGTAGGGGCGGGGTTTCCCCGCCCGTTAGCGACATACAATGTGCAAATTTAATACTGAAAATTGCTAAAAAAAATAAAACCAACTTACCGGAAAACCTCATCAAGCCGCCAGACGAGTTTAAGCGCATCCGACCAGCCTATTTTGGCAAAGAGATCTAACAGATTCAGGAGGTCTTCCAAAGCCTCGCCATCGCGGACTTCATGCCGGTAATCAGCAAGCACAATTTCAACGAATTCGACAACCTCCCTAACGGCAAGCGAATCAAGCGTATATCCGAACCGCTCACTTGACTGGACAACCCCCGTTGCTAAATGCAGTACCTCTTTCGGATTGCATCCGAGGAAACTCCTTAAAAGTTGCATGAAATAGTGCGCTGTCGGTGCGAACATAATACCGCTTGTTGGGTCTTGCGCGACAGCAATAACCTGTTGCATCAAAGGTCTGACTTGAGCGTAGTAGTCGCAGCGCAACTCGTGGGAGATTTCCGCAACGGGTTCTTTAGACCGATCTCTTTTATAAGCAACAGCAAAGTAGAGACGTGTAATAACTTCATCAATCACTTTGTACGTATCATGTAACTTTTTCACATTCTCCTCAGTTTCATCTTCCTTGACGATACGATGCAATTCCTTAATTTCATCAGAGACCAGATCAATCACTTGTCCTAACCATTGAATGGCTCTTTTTGCTGTTTCGCGTCCTTCATCCATTTCGAGATGCTTCGGCAGGACGTACTCCTTCACAACCTCCGACACAGCACGACTCAGCGGATTAGCAAACCGGATCGGATCTTTGAAGTATGTCTCCTTAAGTGTTTTGAACGCCCAGGCATTTTGGCGATCAATTGCCAACCACATCAACAAGACAGTAAAGGAATCTGATGGCTCTAATCCTTCTGTAGGCGGCGGTGTATGCGCCAATAGTTTCGCCATAACACGAGTTATCTTGTCTTCATTTTCTTTCTCCCTTGTGATCACCCGAGTTAATGTATAGTAGAGAAACTTTTGCACGACGCGCTTCGGTTCATGGATTGCCCGATTGTTCATGATACGCCAGAACCTTTCCTGTGCTTTGTTGTAAACAAGGAATAACTCCATCGCAGTTACCATCCGAACAGAGGGCACAGGATCACTCGCAAGTGTCTCAATCGCGTCTAACATTTCTGTATCAGGTTGGTAAAAAGTAAATCTGAGGAGTCCACTGGCAGCTTCGTGTCTTGCACACGGTGAATATGGTGAATAACCTGGGGAATCGAATTGATCGTCGTATCGGGGATTTAGTTTAGGTTCTTCATGTTTCGCTGCCTCAAGAAGTATTTCTCGACAAAAAGAAAATTCGCTGTTCTCAAGTTTATTAGCAATCCGACCCAGAATTGCCACACAAGCAGCTAATTTATGCCAAAGCGAATTCATCATTTCTTTATCGGCTTCTGTGTTACTCTTTACAGCAGTATATGCCTTCTGTAATTGCGGTAGAACCAACTTAGCCGCATTCACAGTTGGTACACCGTTCATCCAATCCGAACTAAATTTATTGAGAGGTGCAGAAAAGCGTTGTAAGTCTTGATTAGCGGACTTAGTTATGTCAACACCTTGTCTTTGAAACCACTCTTTATCAGTAACAGCTTCTGTCTGAGTACTGAAACTAACCAAGGGTCGATTTTTCTGAATATCGTTTTCACGCATCATCTTTTTTCGGATTCGCTTCGCTTCATCCGTAATCAGCAAACCTTCAGGAATTCGTTCAAGGAGCCGATTTCTTCGATAGACAAGCGCGTTATGTGAATCCTCATCTGTTGCTTCTTGCGGAAGCATCAAGATACTCTCTTCAAGCCGACGCAGTTGGTCTGAGCTAAACTCAGGCGCAGCAGCTTCTAAAAACTGACCTAATTCATAACGGGCATCGTTCCCTCTCAAGATTGGTTTCGCTATGCACAATTCAAATAAGTACGGCGTGAATATCTTTGGAAATTGTGACGCAGTCCCTAAAAGGCGTTTCCAGAAAAATGCTACTATCACTTCATTGCGGAAAACGTCAAGCAGGGAATCAAGACCCGCGTCTTCTGACTTCGCCAACTCTGCGATGAATTCAAATAGCGCATCTGCCATTTCAATCGGTTCATCAGAGGAATTTCGCGCATCCCACATATAACTGCCATCTTCCATAAAATAAGCGGGTTTTCCACGAAAATTGAAGATTTCTATTATATCCTCAAGTTTCACATCTGCTTTAAGGTATCGGGCAATATGTTCGCCAACAATAAAGACGTTTAAACTTCGGATTACCGATAGTGTTGCGGATAATGGGGCCTCTTGAAGAAAACCGGGGAAATGTTTTATCAACCGATATCGGCACATGCTGTAATCCTGTCGGCGAGTGCTTGTCATAGCTAAAACGCCGCCACTAAGACTTGTTTTTGCATCGCTGGATTCATTGTGGTGGAATACGGTGCGATAAATTAAGGTGACAAATTCAGGATCATACTCCCAAACCCTATTGACATGCTCAGTCAACCATGACAAGAAGGTTATCGGGAAATTATCTTCCTTCGGTAGTTCAAGGATCTTTTCAAGAAGCATCCGAGATTCTTCAGGATTCGTGTGATATGTTTGGGCAACAAGCGGGACCGCCCAACGTCCACCAAACCGATCATACCAAGTACTTTTGCCTGCTTCTCTTTTCTGCCATACCCACTTAAGTAACCGTCGTCCAATCCGCCCACAAGCATTTACAACCTCTGATTTTTCAGATTCACTCACTCGTTCAAGAATAGCCGAGGTGAGGTTTGCCAAATCCCAAGCAAAGTTCTCGTGCAAATGCCGCGAAGCCTGATCAAAAAAATTGATCCAGAGAGTGTCACGTTTAATTTGTAGGGTTTGAAGTGCTTGCGAGAGGCGTGTTACTGCTTCGTTTGCGATTTTTCCCTTTTCACCGTTTCCAAGTTCCTCTAAAAGTGGTATCAATTGTTCAATCCCGCGGGCTTCATTGGCAATAACGCTCGTCGGAATCAAGCGGGCTACGAGGCGCAAATGGACAGATTGATCGCTTGGAAAAATGTGCCAGAATGCCTTCCAAAAACTTTCTGAGTCTTCGGAATCATAATACCAGAGACGAGTGAAAAAGTAGGTAAGGCTTGGCCGCAGAAAGAGCGGCCGCGACGCATCTTGAAGAATAAAATTTTCAAGTTGTTGAGGTTCATCTTCAATAAGCAGGACGCTAATTGCATAGTCAAAGAGAATATTGTGAGAAAAAGCAATCCGTTGTCCAGACGAAGATACCCTTGACAGAATTTCATTACTCTGAAGTTTATCCCAAGCGTTTTTTCGTATTGGTTTATCAAGATCCACATCGTCATAAACGTCACTTACTCTAACGCTCAACGAACGTTCTTGAACCATCTTGTCTGCAATTTGCCGCAGAAGGTGCTCACTCTTTTCGTTCTCAATCCGTCGTTGCCAAAATAGGTCGAGTAATTGTACCTCAGAACGGATATGACTGAAATCAGGAACATTCTTTGATGTCTGTATAATCCTTTCCATCAACCAGAGATTAAAGGGATTTGAGAGAATGTTTTTAAAGTCCTGAGAACCCTCATTATAGATAGATTTCGGACATCCAATCTGGTCAAACACTTGTAGGATCTCGTCTTTGTTGAAAGGCGGAATTGTGAAATGGCGGCATAAGATATTTTCGCTGTGATATCCATTATTATCAAGGTTGCCAAACAGATCTAAGAGTTCTTGTGATTTTTTCGCGTCATAGGTACGGACTGTGACAATGACATTCCAAGAGTCCTTGAGCTCACGAACTGCACGTTGAATCAGGCGTAGAAAATTTTTGCGTGTCCCTTCATCTCGAGCAGCATCAAATGCATCAAACAATAAAATTGCTTTCTGATCTGAAACAGGAACGGATTTCAACCTCTCAATCAAATCACCTTCATAAGACAACTCACTTTGTAAAGTTTCATCAGTGCCATCCCCGAGTTGGTCAATAGGGAGTATGAGTTGTGGTATTTCAAGAGATTCTAAACTGTAGTAGAGTTCCTTCAGTAAGTAAGTTTTTCCAATCCCTGGGCTTCCTATGATGACTCCATTTCCTCGCATGGCAAAGTCTTGCAAGTCATTAAGTAGTTTCTCTCGCTTAATCTTCATCGCCAATCCTCCTTATCATGCGTTGGCCCGCTTGTTTAAGCCAATTTAATATATCTCTTGACCCACTTGAAGTAGGTTTCGATTCTTGATTTTCGGAGGAATCACTATCGCTTGATGGGTCTTGGATTTCCTCATCTGATTGACTCCTATTTTCATACTGTTTTTTGATGTCAGCGAAAATATCCTCTAAACGTTTATGTGATTTTTCAACAACCTCGTAAAATACAGTATCAATGCCATACTTACTTTTCAGTCTCTCCGCTTTACCTTTTGAATCTTGGATGTCTTCTTTGTCTTCGGCAGAGATACCCATTATTGCGAAGTGAATGGATTTATTCCATCCCCACAAATCAGTACTGACGATTTCTAACATTTTTTCAAAATAGGGATCCTCCATGCTGAAACCGACAAAAACGACTCTGCGAGTTGCTAAAACAGCCCACAGCAGTTTCCTATGGAACGTCCATCTGTCTTCATTTCCTTGGTCATCACCGTTTTTTTTGACGCGCAGACCATAATTTTCAACATAGTCCTCAGAACTCAAAATAATACTCTCTCTATACCTATGTAATCCGTGTAGATGTGCAATTCGTTGTGGTATGTGAGGATCATTACTCCGCGCTAACAAAAATTCATGGATGAGTCGAGGCGTATCCGGTCCAATCACCAACGGCATCACATCTATCGGACGAATCTGCCACCCTTCTCGTTCTGCCTCGATCTTTTTTGCTAACAATGCTGCTTCAAGGACAGTATCATAATTTGTGGTTAAAATACCTCTGAAAGGGAGATCAATAAGTAAGCTATGGAATTCGTCATAGGCTGGAGATTTAGGCTTAAAAAGTTGATCAAGCAAATCATAATATTTACCTATATCAGCCGTTTTCTCAATATGTGATTTGATGTCTTCAGCATACTCCAACGGGTTATCCTTGCGCGTTTGATTGAGACCGCTACCACATCTATTGGCTAAATCTTCTAACTTTTCCAGAAGACCATTCCAAGTCACGTACCCCACACGCGCACTACTTCCAGCACCAACTATAAGTGTAGCCTCTCCCGAAGCAACAAGTTCAATCAACTCACGCTTTCGCTCTTCGTTTTCGTTTTGTTCTTCAGATGTAAAAATTTCTGGATTGTTCATGTAAAACGCAAGAACAATAGCACAAGTAACCAGTGAAAAATCTCCGATAACCTTGCAGACGAAGATACTGCTAAACTTATGAATTGCTATCCTAAAAGTCCTTCAATATTATTGTAAAATGACACTGCAAGGAACATAGCGGAATCTTACCAAAATGCACGTCCGCCCAATTGACCGGTAAGAAAATAATAGCATATCTGACCGGAAGAATCAAGAAAAATGACAAACCCCCGTCAAATTCAAGACCTCATTCCAAATCGGGATCTGAAACGTTTTCGGATCAAGTTTTGGCATTTTGTGTTTCACCTTATCCTCCTATCGACTTTTAATCGCTCCCCAAGTTGTTGCCAATTTAAACTTTGGCTTTGAGGGAGAAGCGGCGATGATAGCCTCCATCGCTTTTACCTTTACAATCGCCAGATCATTTTCGTCAGTGACACCATCATTGTTGATGTCCGTATCGTAAGAAGTCGAATTCTGCATACCACTTCGGACGATCATCACATCGTAAAGGTCAACGTAACCGTCATTATTCACATCAGCGTCAATACCATCACTCTCCTCCTCTGCTAAAACGGAAAGAAACACCGATTTATCTAAAACTTTCGCTTCTTCAAAACTAATCGCGTGCTTCTCAATCCCTTTCAAAGGTGGAGTAATGGCTTGCATGAGCGTTCGTTTCTCACCCGTCAAAAGATCATTTCTATGAACAATCCCAAAAACATGCCCTAACTCATGTGCTAAAACAGGGGTCATCAACTCCGGTAACTCCTCTACTTTCACAGGAATCCAAACTAAAAAGTATCCAGGGTCAATCCCCCATATCTGACTCTCACCAAAAAAAAGAGGCAGAACCGATCCAGCCGCATTTCCAGGCAACGCACGGGTACCTTCCATAAAAACAATATCTGCCAGACTTTCAGGGAGCCATGTCTGCCGAGATAACTCAAACCATACATGGTTTATATCCGACAAATATTCTTTCAAAGTATGTTGACCATTATGAACTCTGATGTTTTTATTATACTGGAAAGTTTTTCGCTCAAAACCGTGTCGTTTCATCTCGTCGGCATAAAACGTTTGGACATCCGCGACCATCTTACCCAATACATCTAACTTATCTTCATCTTGGCGTTGATCCGAGGGAATCAAATAGATAACCTCAATCGGAGGTTGTGCAGAAACAGACGATGAAAGGCACAATAGAAAGGCACACGCTAAAAACAAAAATCTTCTCATCTAAATTTCCTCCATGAAAAATTGTCGAAAACCTAACGCATTCCGATGAGAAGTATCATACATCATCCCTCATTTTTCCTCTACAATAATCGGAAAATTCTGTGATCAACCCTCCCCGTTAAATCCGTTTTCCTCTTAAATCTGGCGGTATACACTACCCTATGCTTGAGTCTCGGATTGCCCAACGCGAGTGCTACCGAAACGTCACCTTTCGGGTTATACTGTGCAGTCGCTCCCCCATAGGATTTATTTTTACCGAAGAATTACACTCAGGATAGCACATGGGAAACCAACAGTATATCCTACAGAATACCAACACAGGCTGAGGGCTGATTATTTTAAGGTGGGCAATTGGTTAATGATGTCTACTGTCTCCAAACTCACTGTAATCACCTTCGCAATCAACTTGACGATGTACTGCGGATCGTCCGCACGGTTCGGGTCGTTGACAATACCGCTGCGTTTGTCTATTTTGACGCGATATTGATCTACCACCCATTCCAAGGCAGAACGGGTGCCAAGCCGATAATCAAAAACCTTTGGAGGGATACCCGATAGTGTCAGGAAGTTGTTATAGATAAGTGAGGTTTTGTCTTTGGAGAGTTTCATCTTCTCAACACACCAATCAAGGGGTGTGTCTGGGGTCTGGACAAACTTCAGTTTAGCGTATTCGGGTTGGGATTCGTAGGTGACGTGGAGATTTGCTAAGCGTGCACCTGCCTCTGCGAATCCTCGGAAATCCGTGGCGAAAGGGATATGTGGCAGATCGCGCTTGAGGTTCGCTTCGTATTTCTCGCGATAGTCAGGATGATGCAGGAGTCCATAGTTGTAGTGGAAGATGTCCCATTTGGTGATAGTGTCGTCTTCGTAATGCGTGCGGAACTGTGCTAATGCCCAATCTGTGATGTTTTCGCGACGGTTTGTGCCGTCCTCGTCGTAGATGTAGAACGGAAAGCATTGAAAACCATCGCTTGTTGAAAGCGTATGAAGGTCGGGAATTAGATTCGCCATTAAGGTGCTGAATTCTGAGCGAAAACCGTGATCGCTGACGATTATCACTCGATTTTCTGTTTCGGTCTCTGGAATAGGAAAAATCAATGGAAAAAGGCTAACAGCTTGATTCATGATGCGATCAAAGAATAAGTTTGATTTCGTGAAGGGGCGGTAGAGCGATTGCCTAACCTTTACATTTGAAAATTCTGCGGCTTGGCCACTCATCAATTTTTGTTTTAAGCCTGAACTCCATTTAATTTTCTCACTATCAGACATCACAAAATCGTCAATGTTTATTCCGGGATTATCCTGACGTTGCCACCGATCAACTTCAGCATTGTAATTCTCAATCATTCTATGCACATTTTCAGAAAGCACATCTTGATTGAAATTATAAACCCAAACATCACGGTTCGTACTGACACCAAGACTGTACGTCTTGAAAATTACATCCGTCGCTACACCTTTAGCTGCTTTCATCGCTTTATTTCCCATAGGAATAAAGGAGTCAAATTCAGCATGGAGGCCTTCGGTGAGCCATGTATTCCGTTTGTCAGGTGTTACTCGCTTCCATTCAACATTCCGGTAATGTTGCTTTGAATTGAGATGGTCATACTTATCTTCCTTCCGCCAGAATTCATCAACACAAGCGTAGAAAATTTGCGTTTGCGAATCTGTGTTGTCAGCCTTTTTGATGAAAAAATTAACGCAGTTAGTAGTTTGGGGGATGGTTAATTTTGATTTCACGCCATTTCTATTGTAGGTTGTTGCTATGTATTTTAGCATATTGAAAATGTTTAGGCAACAAAAACCGCGAGACTTCGGTGAAATTTCGCGGTTTTTGCTTGACAATCGTAGCCGTAACTGGTTATCATGTGAGATGTAGTAATCAAGCCTTATGATTAATCAACATTAATTGGAGGTGTTTGAAATGACAAAACCAATTGAACAAAGCACAGAATCTTTGGAAGAATCCCATGTTTATTCAGAAGAAGAAGCAGAAGAAATTTATACGAGAGCTCTTATCATCTGCGCTGAAGCGTTGCAAGGCGTTCTGAAAGACGTTCAAGAGTTGAGAGCTGACTTTTCTGCTTTGTATCATGGACATTAGTTTGTGTTCTGATTTGGCATAACAGAATCACTATATCTGATATTTTGTCAACTTTGTCTTCTATCAACTTTAAACGACGCTCTAAACGTTGTTGTTCATTCATATTATCTCCTTTGGAGTTAGAGGTGCTGTTGCCTCTCTCGGTTATGTTACGAAAATCGCAACTGCTATTAGTTACGCTTAAATCTCAAAAAGCGTATCACTTTAATAACACAATATTTTTCAGTTGCTTTTGGGTTCTAATTCCACAGCATTTTCTCGTTCTTCTGGAGAGAATAACACTTTACGTATCGCATTTTGCGAACGTGCTTTGCACACTTTACAAAACAACCGATATGCACCAGAGTTCGGTTGAAATCCCAACGTAATATCTGGTGTGTGAGGGTATGGCTCACACACTGGATACTCTTTACCTTCAAACCGTTCCTGATAACTCAAAATAAATCCTCCTAATTTTGATTAAAGGCATTTGAAACTATAACCAAGTCTAAAATGTTGACAACGCCATCGCCATTCAGATCAGGTTCTGTTTGACCAAAAGCATTAGCAACTATGACCAAGTCCAGTATATTGACAACGCCATCACCATTCAAGTCAGTCATAGACTTGAGAAACATATCACCGTCTAAATCAAGGACACTATGTTCTTGGCTTAGTTGACCACTTGAAACGGCTGTTGTCAAAATAGGCAGACTAATCGTTTGCTCTTTACCACTACGATTATAGACTGCCCACCCGTTTGTAAACTCTCGGATAAACAAGCCCTCTCGGTTATCATAGGGTTGTCCTTTTTCACCAACCGGACGACCAAGATCGGCATTCCAAAAGTCATACCA
>VYCT01000293.1 GCA_009843785.1 Candidatus Poribacteria bacterium
GCCCCTACGAAATTGTGAAAACGCTCATGGCGGACGTGGAGACCACGCCCCTACGGAGGAAAAATCCATGTCAATATTGCTTGCGAAAAGCGATCCATCAGAAACACTTCTGGAACATACAGAGAATTGTCTCGCAGTATACAATAGTCTCCGAGAACGGATGCCGTTTTTAGCGGACGTTGCTGGAGAACCCGATTTTTTTCAATATCTCTTCTATGCCGTTGCACTTCACGATTTCGGGAAAGCAGCGATAGGCTTCCAAAAACAACTTACTGATGGCAAGCGATGGGGCTATCGCCACGAGATTCTGTCTACCGGATTTGTTGTTACGCTTCAACTTTCTCAGGAGGCAAAACAAGCAATCGCCTTAGCAATTCTAACACATCACAAAGATATTGAAACGTTGCGGGAAAAGCACCCATGCTGGGAAGAAAATGAGTATGGCTACCAAGAGTGGCGAAAGCATATCGCAGAACTCAAACCGAATTGGCATGCTTTAATGGAAATACAAGAACAGGTTCCGTACTGGTGTTATACAGCGGAATGTTTATGGACACCTGTTCCCTCAACAGATCAACTTATTAGTGGTTACCGAGAGTTTCTGGCTCCGTATTTGAACGACTTTGAAGATGGAGCACTACGCTCCTTGCACGGCACCTACGGCATGCTTATGCGCGGGTGTATGATTGCCTGTGACCATCTTGCATCGGCAGGCAAAAACGAAATCCAGACCGCACTTGATAACCTTGAAGTAGAACTGAGGCAACATGTCAAAGAGAAAGCGAAAGAAAAAGGGCGGCAATTTCACGGATGGGAGCCGTTTCAAAAAGACTCTGCCGACACAACAGGGCAGCTCATGCTTTCCGCACCCACTGGTTCTGGAAAAACTGAAGCGGCTTTGCTCTGGTCAGACAAAAATCAATGTGAAACACTTGGTAACCGCGTCTTTTATGTTTTACCTTATACAGCAAGTATCAATGCAATGTATGAGAGGTTGAAAGCACTTGTATCGGACGACAAAATCGGTATGTTGCACGGAAAAGCGAATTACTTTGTTTACAAGGATCTTGTGGATAAAGAATACACTTCCCAAGAGGCATCAGCAGAAGTTCGTGAGCGGCAGAATTTAACTAAAAAAATCTGTCGACCATACAAGGTGCTAACACCGTTTCAATTGTTAAAGGCATTTTTTGGTATACGCGGGTTTGAGATGCAGATGGCAGAGATGTCGCAAGGACTCTTTATCTTTGACGAAATTCACGCCTATGACCCACATACAACCGCACTTATCCTGACAATGATAAAGAAACTCCGTGAAGATTATGATGCAAAATTCTGCATTATGACCGCCACAATGCCAACGTTTCTTAAACAGATGATTAACGACGCCCTTGGACAACTCACACCGGTTGAAATGGATGCTCCAGAACGCGATAGATTCACTCGACACAGAGTGGCGTTACTTGATAATAGTATCCACGAGGCAATTCCGTTGATTGAAGAACGTCTCATGCAAGGACAACAAGTCATGGTCGTCTGCAACACCGTCAATCAGGCACAAAATGTATTTCAGAAATTACAAAGTGTAACCGACAATGCTAAGCTCCTTCACACCGACAATGCTAAGCTCCTTCACAGCCGATTTATCCTTCGCGATCGAGAGCGTATTGAACAGGAACTTGAAGACGCAGATCTCCTTGTCGGCACGCAGGCAGTTGAGGTATCATTGGATATAGATTTTGACTGCCTCTTTACAGAACCAGCACCGATAGATGCACTCATCCAACGTTTCGGACGCATCAACAGGAAAGGCGAAAAAGGCGAAAATGGAATCTGTGATGTCCACATCTGTAAAAAAGGTGGTGAAAACGATGGTTTCATCTATTCCAGCGAAACCGTTGAGCGCACCCTAAATGCGTTTACATCGGATGAAATCTTACACGAATCTGGGATTCAGAACCTTATTGATCAGGTCTATTGTAATGGCTATAATGAGAAAGAACACGAAAAATTCAATAGGGCGAAACAGTTATTTGAACGGCACCTACAAGGCATTGTTCCATTTATTGAGGATGCTGAAGGTCGTAAGGAGTTTAATGAACTCTTCAAAAGCGTTGAGGTCGTGCCAGAATGCTATGAGGAGGATTTCTCGGAGAAAATTGAGGCACGCGAATACTATGAAGCCAGAGCCTACATCGCGCAAATTAGCCACAACCAATTTGCGCGACTGCATAAAGACGGACAACTCTATGAGATTAAACGTTTTGGGCGGTTAGGTCAGTGGTTCATAAAGGTTCGCTACGATGAAACTCTCGGCTTGCTATTGAACGAACATAGCACGAACATCTTATAACAGAATTACACTTTCCAAATGTGCCAAATTGACCTTGTGATTTTGCGATCTTACCATGAAAATGCCAATTTGACATAACGAAGTAGAGCAACTGTATATTTTCTGTGGAATTTTATTGGCACAGATTTTGCTAAGTTTATAGACAAGATTCTTACCAGTTTCAGGAAGTGATTCCTTCAGGCAGAATTATAATGAACGAAAGGAGGTGGAAACATGAAGTTCTACTTTGGGTTTATTGTTGAAGTAGGCACTGAAGTGTTAATGCATTTTCGTGTTTTCTTCTCATTTTCCCGCTGTTGGATGAGAAAATCCGACCTTTTGCAGGCGAAAGATGAGATAAGAACTACAAAAAACTCTAAGATGAACCACAAAATTTTTCCGAAATACTAACCCACTAAATCGGCGAGGCAACTTTGCCTCGCCCTACCTTTACATTTCCGAATTTCTTGACTTTTAACTTGACATTCCAAACTAAATAGTATACAAAGTATACAATGTTGGATGTACACTTTATAATCGAACCAATTTGGAATAAAAACTTTTGCTGTTCCTCTTAAAGGAACTTGTATTTCTTGTCCACTTTTAATCGAACCAGTTTGGAATAGCACACCATATCGACTGCAACTGTGATAAAATACCTTTTAAAAATCGCCTCAACAATCTTGAACCACAAGGACGAAACCCATTGAAAAAACAAGACCTTTTACACCTCGCAGCACTCCTACACGACATCGGAAAATTTCGGCAGCGTGCCATAGAACGCTACAAAAAACATCAAGAGCATAGCTACGAATTCGTCACCGAAGATTTCTCCGATTTCTTCGCGCCGTGCGGGGATGCCTTCAAAAACGCCATCCGACACCACCATCATAACCCGACACAACTCCAGCATCTCATCGCAAAGCAGGTGATATTGGCAGACCGACTCTCCGCCACCGAACGCGAAGATGAGGAAAGAGAATCGGAGGATTTTGTTGTATCTCCGCTTGTTTCCATCCTCTCACGCCTCAAATGTGCAGATAAGGAACATCGCTACAAACTCACAGCACTCAACTTTGACCGAGACACCATCATCCCAACAGAAACAATAGATGTGAATCCGAATGACTATGAAAAATTATGGAAAGATTTTAAAGAAGCGTTCGGTAAAGTAACGGCAGGTAAACGCTATACGCCAGCACATTATCAAACGATTGTAGCACTCCTCCACAAATACACATCACGCATGCCATCCGCAACACCTTGGGAAAAGCGTGAAGAAAAAACGATTCCAGATATCTCCCTCTATGCCCATCTCCGCACAACCGCTGCCATTGCTGCCTGCATTGGACACGAACTCACGGAAACCGATGTTAACACACTACTTACAACGCATAAAGATTCAGATAAAAAAATATGTGCCCTCATCAAAGGCGATATCTCCGGCATACAGAATTTTCTCTATCATGTGCTCTCTGACGGTGCTGCCAACCAGTTACGCGGTCGCTCCTTCTATCTCCAACTGCTCACTGAGGCAATTGCACATTGGGTTCTGCGGCAGCTTGACTTGCCGATCACAAATCTTCTGCTCGCGAGTGGTGGGCACTTCTATATCCTTGCTCCCTATACCGATGCCAAAAAGGAGTTAGACACGCTCCGTCAACAAATATCCCAAAAATTATGGGCACTTCATAGAGGGAATATCTCGTGTATTTTAGCAGGGATATCAGTAAAAGCACGCGATTTTAAAGCCGAAAACTTTTTGTGCAAGTGGGATGCCGTTTCGGGAAAAGTACAGGAAAGAAAACAGCGAAAATGGGCGGAGATGGGCAATGATTATATGTTCCAAAACCTTTTTGAACCATACCAAAACAGAGAAGTTGACGACTCAGACGAAGATGAAAAGGACTATTGGCAGTTTGATGAACTCGGTAAACAATTGCGGAATGCAGCGTATATGATTGCGTTTGAAGTCACAGACGAATCCACCAACGGAGAGGAACCAACTTGGAACGATGCCCTTAAGACGTTCGGTTTGGATATACATATTTGTACTGACGAAAAACCCGAACCTAAACACGCCAAACACGCTATTGTCTATCGTCTTGCAGAAACAAACTTTTTCACAGGCATTGAAAAATATCAGTGGGATGGCGTTTCCGAAAGTTACGATTTCCGAATATTCAAACCAGTTATTGCCAGCAGGCACGACACCGAAGACCCCGGAAAAATCGCCGATTACGATTATCTGGCCGAGGCATCAGAAGGCGTTAAATGGCTCGGCGCACTCCGCATGGACGTTGACAACCTTGGCACTGTCTTCACGGAGAAACTTGACAACGCGACTATCTCGCGTCTCGCAAGCCTTAGCGAATCCATACGTCTCTTTTTTGAAGGATACGTCCCGCAGCTCTGCCGTGAATACAATGAAAAGCGTGATAAAGAGACCCTCGAACTCATCTATGCCGGTGGTGATGACCTATTCCTTGTCGGCGGTTGGAGCGCGTTGCCCGAAATCGCACAAAAAATCCGCTCCGAATTTAATCATTTTGTCACAGGCGACCACGTCACACTTTCGGGGGGAATCGCGATAGAACACAAGAAATTCCCGCTCTATCAATTCGCAGCGCGGAGTGGTAGCGCAGAGGATGCTGCGAAAAGTATTGATGACGATAAGAACGCCATCACATTTTTACAAAAACCGATGAAGTGGAAAGAGTTCGCTGAAGTGCGCAAATGGCATCAAAAGTTTTTGGACGCACTTACAGGTCAAGACCAACTGCCGCGCGACATACTCATCCGTCTCAGCCAAATATACGAGGATAAAGAGCGGTGGGCATGGCGTTCTCTCTACTACTTCCACCGTTTACAAGAGAGATACAAATATGACGAACAGAAGGCTTTTCTACGTGACCTAAAACACGCACTTAACCACCAAGATTCTTCTCAATTTAGAGAGGAATTTATCCACGTTATAACCAGATGGACAGCATTACGCATTAGAGATTCGTAGGTCGGGTAGAGTGCAGCGAAACCCGACAACACCCAAACAGAAGGAGATACAGATGCCTACAGGAAGAATTAAAACATTGAAAAACGGTTTTGGATTTATACAACCAGATGGTGGAGGTAAGGATGTCCACTTTCATCAAAAGGAGTTAAAAGACATCCAATTTAACGAGCTCTTTGAAGGGCAGCAAGTTACCTCATATACGATTACGCAAGGTAATAAGGGACCAACTGCAAGTAACATTGAAGTTTCGGAAGTTGCCCAACCAAAGGTTGATATTTCGGAGATTATTGAGAACGGTGGGGAACCGCTCGTAACCGCAGCAGAAATTTTAGGGCGCAAACTCGCGAGAAACCTCAAAACCTCTCAAATCCGAAAAGTATATGGGGCGGTCAAGAAGATTCAGATGAGTGAAGAATTTAACCGAAACGAATTGATCATGCTGAAACCGAAATTGGCTTACGCTGCAGCTCGCAAAGCAGAGGTGGAAGAACTAAAAGACACGCTAACAAAAGCCATCAATGAAGTTGACGATGACAAGAAATTCAAAAACTTCGTAGATTTCTTTGAAGCAATTCTTGCATATCATAGGGCATTCGGCGGCGAATAAGGAGGAACATATGCCAAGTATTCAATTACACGGGAAAATTTTTCTGCAAGGCACAATCAACGCTCTAACAGGTTTACACATCGGCGGAAACTCCGGCGAATTAGACATCGGCGGTATTGATAATCCTATCATACGGAATGCCTTCAATCGACAACCCTACATCCCAGGTTCATCCCTACGTGGAAAGATGCGCGGGTTGCTTGACCGCCACTTTGAGAACTCTTTGGAAAAACGGGTTGGTAGAGATGTCCGCGTACACGAGTGCGAAACGCCCGCCGATTACAATGGATGTCCAGTTTGTCAAATTTTTGGTGTTGCCCCAATACGACAATTGCGTGGTAAAACAATGCCTACACGTTTAATCGTCCGAGATACTTTCCTGACTCCTGAATCATTAGCGTCCCTGGACAGGGCAGATACTGATACTGATTACACCGAAATCAAAACGGAAGTTGCTATTGACCGAATTACTTCTGCCGCGACACCACGTCAGCAGGAACGTGTCCCCGCAGGTGCAATTTTTGGACCCATTCAAATCGTCCATAGTCTATACACACGACACGGTAGTGATCACGACAATCAACTGCAAGACGAACTCGCTTATTTTGACACCGTCCTAAAAGGCATGGAACTCCTTGAAGACGATTACCTCGGCGGCTCCGGCTCGCGTGGCTCTGGACAGGTAGAATTTCAGCACCTAACGATGACCTTCAAATCGCGCGAATGCTATGAAAAGCCAAAAGATGTAACGCCAATCACTATTGCTGAAAATACCGATATTAAAGACTTGCGTCAGTCCGATTATATTGAGAAGGTTTTAGCCGCTGTTCGCGCGGAATAGCTTTGATAGTCGGGCGAGGTGACCTCGCCCCTACGAGATTGGGTGCGAATATTTGATAGTCGGGCGAGGCGACCT
>VYCT01000320.1 GCA_009843785.1 Candidatus Poribacteria bacterium
TAACAACAAAAACCTTTCACCACAAACCTTCAGAAAAAAATGGGGGCAAGTGACGAATTTTGTTTATCGGCACAATTTAATCTTTGGATAGACTTCTACCGTGCAAAACTTGTCTAATTCGCGAATGAACCGAAGAATTTTGTTTGACTTTTTTATGAATTTCGGATAAGATTAAAGATGCATAAGTAATTGTATATTTCACCATAGTTTCGATCTACGAGAGGTGATTTCTATGGATTCGACAAAATTAATGAAACTCCGAGAGGAGTCCGGGATCAAAGTTCTTGAGATAAAAACAGACCTGAGTAGCTATGCAGCATCTGATTTGCGAAAGGTACTTGAGGAGCTCTTAGCAGAAAAAGTCGAGAGAGTTGTCGTCAACCTGAGTCAGGTGAGTCATATTAACAGTACCGCTGTGGGTGCCTTGGTGGGTGTTGCAAAGCGGCTTCGCCAAAACGGTGGCGACCTTAAGATTTGTGCCCTCGCCGATAATCTAACACGCACTTTCAATCTGATCGGCGCTTCCAGTGTCGTCGAAATCTATGAGTCAGAAAACAGTGCCCTTGCCGCATTTTAAACGAAACAGATTTTAACACATGGCGAAAGCAGACATTAAACTTAAAATTCCGAGCACTGTCTTCTATATAGAACCTATTCGAGCCTTTATTGGTAACCTTGCACAAAACCTCGGATTCTCCAGAAAACGTGTGGCAGACATCCAACTTGTAATTGATGAAATCTGCAGCAACGCGATACGTCACGGTTCGGTGAATGCCACGGTTGGCGTTAAATTACGAATCAGGATTGACACGCACTCCCTTGAGATTTTAGTGAGAGATACCGGTTCGCCGCATACGGGGCAAAAAAGTTGGTTAACGCACGAAAGGCTTTCCGAAATTGAAGAGACTCGTTCGCCAAGCAGTGAAAGTGGACACGGTATTTTCATCGCCAAATCGCTTGCGGATACCCATGAGATGCAGCCCAACTCTGCAGGCGGCACCGATGTCCGAGTCGTTTTTGGTCTCCTAACACCCAATGATCTTAAACTTTAGCCTTCCGCCGCAACCTCAATAGCAATGAGGGTTAGGTCGTCTTCTTTCGGGCAGGTCCCGGTGAAGACATCAATCGCCTCCGAAATGTTAGCAATGAGTTTCGCAGCAGACTGTTCTGTGCAAGTAGATACCAATTTTTGGAGGCGTTCTACGGTAAATTCTTCACCTTGCGGATTTTTCGCTTCATAAACGCCATCTGTATAGAGAAACATTTTACTTGACAGGTCAAATGGATACCGCATGGTTTCATAAACCGATTCCTGCCAAATCCCCAACCCGTTTCCGGTATTCTTATCACCAATAGTGTCGTACGTCTCTCGGTCAGTGCTGTACAAAAATGGGAATGAATGCCCGGCATTTGCACAGATGAGTTCGCCTTTGTCGAGATCAATGATACCGCAGAAGGCGGTTGCGAACATAAATAACCGTGAACTAATCAAATCATTAAAACGCGTATTAAGTATTTCAAGAAGGTATCCTGGGTTATCCGCAATCTGTTGCTGGAATTCCGCCAAAACCGTCTTAATAAAAACTGTTACGAACGCCGCTGAAACGCCGTGTCCCATAACATCAGAAATAAAAACGCCGAGGCGGTTCGGCGCGACCTCCCATATATCAAAGAAATCCCCACCGACTGCCATTTCAGGACAGCAACGCGAAGCGATGCGGAATCCCGATAATTCCAATACCCCATTCTGCGGAATGAGTATTTCCTGAATGCTCCGTGCCATTTGGAGTTCTTCTTCCAATCGGGCGTTATGTTTTGCGAGTGTGTCCTGATACTGTTTAATGCGTAATAGCGATCGGACGCGTGCCAGCACTTCCAAGCTATCAAAAGGCTTCTCAATAAAATCGTCGGCACCTGCTTCAATGGACTTGATCCGATTTTCACGTGTATCGCGTAGTGCGGTTATCATCACAATCGGAATGAACTCCGTCGCTTCATTTGTTCGTATTTGTTTAACAACTTCAAAACCGTCCATTTTTGGCATATTGATATCTAATAAGATGAGATCTGGCATCTCTTTCTCGACAACATCAAGTGCCTCGAGTCCATCTGCGGCTGTATAAACAGTATACCCTCGCGCCTTCAGTTGAATTTGGAGAATTTTGACATTTCTCGGTTCATCATCAACAACAAGGATTTTAGCGGTTTCTTGCAGTTCAGAAGTCATTTCATCGCTCATGTTTCTATCCTTCTGAGATGGGTTTCTACACGTTCAACGAGTACCTTAATATCAATTGGCTTACTGAGATAATCATCGCAACCTGCTTTGAGGATACGTTCTCTATCGCCCGACATAGCTGCAGCGGTTAGGGCGATAATCGGTATATCTACCCACGCGAGATTCGCCTTGATCCGTTTCGTTAAATCTTCGCCGCTTTGTCCGGGTAAGGCGATATCCATGAGAATCAACTGGGGTATTGCGTCTTCTAAGCTGGCGAGTGCCTCCACAGCATCCGTTGCTTCTACAACTATATAGCCTTTTGATTGTAGGACAATCCGTACAACTTTTCGGTTCAACTCTTGGTCTTCAATGACCAAAATCCGTTTCGGTGTTTCTGTCTGTCCTTCAACTGGAGGTGGGTTTTCAGTTTTCACGGGCTGTCCTCTGTTCAAACCAGCAGTAACGTGGTATCAAACCACTGGACCTTGGTTCCCTATGCCCCTTTATCAGATGTCTCAGATGTCTCAGACGTCGCGTCAGTGGCGCGCTCTAATGGTTGCAGCGGGATTCTCAAAGTAAAATTGCTCCCTTTCCCTTCTTCGCTTTTGACGCTGATTTCACCGCCGTGTAACACGATAAGCCGGTGCGTCAATGCCAAACCGAGCCCTGTCCCCCCGTACCGCCGAGATTTCGAGGTATCAATCTGTGTAAACGGTGCAAAGAGCTTTGCTTGATCCGCCTCGGAAATGCCTATACCTGTATCAATCACCTCGGCACATAGTTCTGTCTCAGTAACTTTCAGCTGGGTCTCGACTTTTCCGCCTTCTGGGGTAAATTTGACTGCATTGGATAACAAATTGTAGAAGATTTGCTTAAATTTTACCCGGTCCGCTTCAATCGGACAATTCCGGTTATAGTCCAAGGTGAGATCCAAATTTTTCTTCACGGCGAGCGCAGTAATAATCGCGTTCACCTCTTCAACGGCTTCTACAATAGAAAATATTTCCAATTGCAGCACCATTTTCCCAGCTTCAATTTTTGAAAGATCAAGAATGTCGTTAATCATCTCCAGCAGATGTTGACCACTAATATGAATATCATTGACGCATTCCTTCTGCTCAGCGTTGATACTTCCGACAAGTTCATCTCGTAGGATCTCAGCGAACCCGATAATCGCATTCAAAGGGGTCCGCAGTTCATGACTCATGTTCGCGAGGAAATCACTTTTCGCGCGACTCGCGTATTCGGCAGTCTCCTTAGCTTGTTGCATCGCTTCTTGGGTTTTTATGCGTTCTGTAATATTCAGTGCCATACTAATGCCAAGTTGTCTTTTATCGGGAAGTGCCCCAAGCAATGATGAGCTAAACTCCCAAACCTGCCTTTCACCGGACTGGGTAATAATTACATACTCACCCTCTGCTACGCGCTCCGTGGAGCGGTACAACTGGGCAAAATGTGCTTTGACTTCCTCAGCTTCTTGGCTATGCGCTTGCTGCAGCCATTTTGAGATTGTCGGTATATCTTCGAGTGTATAGCCTGTTAATTCTGTCCACGCCCGACTAATTTGCAGGACTTCACCATCCTCGGCATGAATCATGATAGGCAGCGGCGCGTTCAGGACGGCTCGACGGAAACGTTCTTCACTATGTTGTAACTCAATTTCGGCTTGCTTTCGATCTGTGATATTCGTTGATGCCATCACGAACCCGACGAGTTCACCGTCTTGCTGAATCGGCCCGATACAGGAGGCATACCAATACCCACTTATCAGCCCCTGAACTTCATAGGTAACTGGTTCACCAAGTGCAATGACCTCTGCACAGGCTTCCTTGATGCGGGGGTGATGTTCTTCAGGCAGAAAATCAAAAACGCTTTTTCCAACGAGATCTTCAGGTTTTAATTCGAGGGTAGGGGGCAGTCGGTTGACGAATTGAAGGCGATAATCCAAGTCGAGCGTTGAGATAATATCCGGTACACTTTCAACAAGTGACCGCCAGTTCGCTTCAGAGTCGCGAACTGCCTGTTGGGCGCGATAGTATTCGGTGATGTCTCGCGAAATGCCGCATGTGCCTATAATCCGTCCATCTCTATCGCGAATCGGCACTTTTGTCGTTGAGACCCACGTCTCTTGTTCATCGGGCCATGTCTCTTTTTCCTGTTTGCCTTCCATCGGTTTCCCGGACTCAATAACGTTTTGCTCGTCTTGGTAGGCTTGTTGGGCATGTTCACGGGTAAAGAAATCAAAATCTGTTTTATGGACTGCGTCTGTGGGATTTTTTAGACCGAACTGGTCTGCCAAAGAACGGTTAATTCGGATAAACCGACTCTCCGTGTCTTTAAAGTAGATATGGTCGGGGGTATTTTCCATCAGGGTATGTAACAGATCGCCCTCTTGGACATGTTTGACCGCCAATTGCTGGAAGCGCGTTTCACTCTCTTTCAATCTCGCTTCCAATCGCTTTTCGCGGTTAATATCTGTTGCTACGAGGTAACAGCGTTGTTTTTCGGGCACTTTTGTTACGCGCCACCTTAACCATTTATAGTCCGCATCTTTGGACTGAAAACGGTTTTCAAAGTTAACACTGTCCCGCTCACCTGTTTGAACTTTCTCAACCCTGGCGAGCGTTTGCTGTCTGTCATCCGGATGGACAAACAGCCACCACTGCCGACTTTTGAGTTCCAATTCGGTGAATCCAAGGGTATCTTCCCACGCCGAGTTGAGTGGGACGAAGCTGCCGTCACAACTGAGACACCCGAACATATCTGTGGCAATCTCCAAAAGAGAGTGAGAATCAATGGATTCTCCTGATAATATGTGCTTGTGAGTTGCGTCCTTAAGCTTCATGTCTGCCTCCACAAGGTGCGAGGTAGGCGTACTATCTGACTTGCGTGCGGTTTATCTTGTTACTAAAACCGCACGGTTCGCGAGTTTGACGACAGTTTGTGTGGTGCTTTGGAAAACAAGTTCATACAACCGACCGTGATGGCTGGCACTCAAAGCGATGAGATCACAATCATTTTCTTCTGCGTTTTCCAATATATTTGTGACCGTAAACCCCCGAGCGGTAAGGAAATCGGTTTGAACGTCATAGTATTTCAAGTATGCTTCCATCTGCTGCTTAATCTGCGTTGCTTCGGGTTGTGTACTTGAAAGTGCGAGTCCAAGGATGCCAGCCTTTGTCAATTCTCCAATCTCTGCAACAAGTCCCAAAGCGTGGTCAGAATAAGTATCTCCGTGATGGACTGCAAGAATTTTCCGTAAAAGTGTGCACTGTTCGTGTACGACGATGATGGGTCGTGTGATATGTTGTAGGACATCGTCAATTTGGTTCTGAATCAGTTTGAGTCGACGCTTTCTGACATCTTCAGGCAGCCCAACAACAACAAGGTCAGCGGAGTGCGCTTGTTCACAGATCATCTGTCGCGGATTACCGGCGATAGCCTCAACGTGATAATCAAGGAAATCGTAGAGGGAGCATTCCGCTTCTGTTCGACGGAGCACAGTCGCTGCGACATCAGCATTCCCGCCATGGCTGCTGTCTTGAAAGAAAACGCACGATAGATGTGTACCTAAAAGCACTGCCAATTGACCAGCGTACTCAAAGGCATTTTTTTCGTAATCCGTATCGCCAATGGCGACAAGGATATTTTTTATCATGAGGCACCCCTTATCAGTGCGAGGCAGCCGAGTGTTACTGAGAAACCCTTATGTTCGTTTAACACAAGTTGCCTCGCGAACGCGCTACAATCAAACCTAAACTACGGATGGCGCATCAAGCCGGCAACAGCGTCATCTTCGCTCTCAAAACTTTTGAAGACAGTGATTAATCGAGCCATAACAATGAGATTTTTGACATGTTTATTCACGTTAATCACCGCAATCGCCCCGCCATGCGGACGAATGTCGGCATAAACTTTCATGAGTGCCCCGAGCCCAGAACTATCCATCCCGGTTACCTCTTTAAAGTCAAACACCAACCTTGGTGGTGAAGGGCACCCTGCAAGTGTCTCCGCTACGGTTTCCGAGATTTCTGTGATACCTGGGGTGATAATCCTACCACTCAGTTTAAATATAACGACCCCTTCTCTCTCAGACACGGTGATTGCCATAATTCACTCCTAAATACTATAGTTAGTCAGGGTTGTAGGCACGTTCTCTCAATTGTGCTGATTAATCTCCGCTTGATAGCCCGGAAACTGCAGCATCCTCGTCGTCAAAATGTTCAAAGATACTGACCAACCGGCTTCGGACAATCAGGTTTTTGATGTTTTTTCCGACATGGATGACACCGATGCGACCATTCTTCCGCGTTGCAGCGACATGCGCACCCATGAGGGTCCCGAGACCTGAACTGTCCATCATCGTAACGCGCTCGAAATTGATAAGGATACGGGGTTCATCAGAGGCATCTATTTGCGACGTGATAACGTCTCGTAACTCTGAGACGGAAGCTCCCATTATTTTACCGTTCGGTTCCAAAATTGCAACGCCATCTTGCTGGCGAATCGTAGTTGCCATGAATTCTCTCCTTCTTGATTTTCTGAAAAACTGAAAGCACCAATTTATTTTCTTAATTTTACAGCATTTTAAACTATTTGTCAACCTGCAATTGTTAAGTGAGTGTAATATCT
>VYCT01000296.1 GCA_009843785.1 Candidatus Poribacteria bacterium
CCATGAACTTGACAAAGACTTTCGGTTTTGATAACATATTAACACTGAAGGGAATTGCTTAACAATCCCATTGCTTTAGCATTGGGTCCAACCCCGGTCGCTCGTTTAGGAGATAAAAAAGACTTGACATTATCTAAACAATGTGTTATACTATATTACAGAAACTAACATAAAAGGTATAGTATAATGTTTATCAAAAACCCCGAAAAAGACTGGTATTCAGATACAAAAATGGTTTATAGTTGCCAATACCACGTCATTTGGTGTACAAAGTATAGACGCAAGGTTTTAGACGAGGCTATCCGAGAGCGTTTGCACCATTTAATCTGTTCCAAACAAACCGAGTTAGATTTTAGAGTTCGTGCCAGCGAGATTATGGAAGACCACGTTCACCTAATTCTTGAGAATAATCCAAAAGTGCCGATTACCCGCATTGTCGGATTACTAAAAGGCTATACTTCAAGGATACTGCGAGACGAGTTTCCACAACTCAAATCACGGTTGCCTTCTCTTTGGACGCGTTCCAAATTCATATCGTCTGTAGGCAGTGTATCTCTAAAAGTTGTCAAGGAATACATTGAGGATCAAAAGAGTGTCTAAATCCCAAAAAGACTACCTCACATATATTATCGCCACTGCTAAACCTACAGAGCAACTTGACAGGATTAATCGTCTTGGCGGGCAAATATATTCTCAAACCTTGTCGCTTGCGTTCAAAACACATAGGCGCAAAGGATTTTGGCTTTCAGACGGTGGACTCAAGGCATATCTCAAATTCAAAGGGTATCCTTGTCATTCTCATTCTGTGCAGGCGATTGTTGACGACTATTGCGGTGCAAGACGTTCTTACTTTGCGAATGCCAAAACAAACCCGAATGCGAAACCGCCACATAAAACACGAAAGTTTCACACATTCACGTGGCGGGCTACCGGTATCTCCTATAAACATGGCAACCTTCGGCTTTCTATGGGAAAAGATAACGAACCCCTTTGGATCACGATTGATAAAAAGTTCCATAAGAAAGTTCCTGCCGAAGTGTCCCTCGTGTATCATCGAACCACAAAACAATACGAGTTCCACGCGACCTACATCATGCAACCCAAGAAAACAAAAACGAAATCGGGTTCTGCTATTGCAGTGGATATGGGCGAGATACACCCAATAGCTACTTTTGACGGTCTAACCTCCGAAATCTATAACGGGCGCCTCATACGAAGCGTTATGCAATATCGCAATAAGTTTCTTGCCAGTATCAATAAAGCATTATCGCGTTGTGTCAAATATAGCAAACGCTACAAAAAACTAAAACGAGTCAAACAACGAACCCTTCAGAAAATAGACGCACAAATACGTGATATGCGTCATAAAATAACTTCACGTTTTGTTTCTTCCTGCCGAGAGCGAAGGATAGAAACGATTGTCATTGGTGATATTAAGCATATAAGACGATCCATAGAATATGGCAAAAAAGCCAATCAGAAGTTACACCAGTGGGCATTCTCTAAAATAAGAGATATGATAACCTACAAAGCCAAAGCCGTCGGTATCAATGTTGATACCCAAGACGAGGCGTATACGTCACAAACTTGCCCCTCTTGTAGAAATAGAAAGAAACCGAGTAGACGGACATATCACTGCTCAAAATGCAAGTGGCAAGGACACAGAGACGTAGTCGGTGCAAGTAACATTCTAACAAAGTATCAGGGTTGGCTTTTCAACCCTGTAGTCGGGGCTGTGGTATCCCCCAGAGGTGTTCGGTATGAGCCACACCTGCGTAGACTTGATAAGTGGTCGCCGTTTTCGGGACTCAAATCAAGTAAGCCTCCTACAAGGAAGCAAAGAAGCACACGCCTTTAGGCGTTGTGAGTGTCACTGGAATTCATGGACATTTGAACAATTCACCTGAAATACTGAATCTGATCTCTAATGCTATAGGAGAAACGCATGCCACGCACATACAAAGCCTGTCTCGTCGGATGCGGACGGATGGGCGCGACCATCGACGATGAAGTCGCAGGACGACCCGATAGCTTTATATGGCAACCCTTCTCACACGCCGCAGCCGCTGTCGCATGTGAGCGAACTGACCTCGTCGCCGTCTCCGATGTCTTTGAGGACAAAGCCGAAGCCATCAGAAAACGCTACGGCACCGAACGCGCCTACACAGATTATCAAGAGATGATTGAAAAAGAGAAACCCGACATCATCTGTCTCGCCACGCGTCCCGGTCCACACGCGGACATTACTGTTTTTGCTGCCGAGAACAACGTCAAGGGTATCTACTGCGAAAAACCGCTCTGCTGCTCTATGGAAGAGGCAGACCGCATGGTAGATGCCGTCGAAAAGCACGGTGTCAAATTCAACTACGGCACGCAACGCCGCTATATGCCAATCTACCGCAAGGTGCGAGAACTCGTCGATGCAGGCGAAATCGGGAATGTCCTCTGCTCCATTGCACAATATGGCGCGAGCTCCGCGCTCTGGGGCTTAACCCACGCCGCCGATATGCTCCTCTTCCTCGCAGGCGACCCAGAGGTAGACTTCGTTCAAGGCACGATTGTTTGTAAGGATTCAGATTGGGACGGCAATCGCCTCAACGTTGACCCTGCCATCACCAGCGGCTACATCCGCTACGCTAATGGTGTCCACGGCTATAACACCGCCGGCACCGGCCCCGAATATGAGGTCTGCGGTACCGGTGGTAAGATCCGTGTGCAAAATAACAGCCGAGAAATCCAGTTCCGTAAAAAGGACGGCACCTTCTTTGAAGAAGTACCGTTTCCAGAGACCTCCCGTGCAACAGGCACCGTGATGGGTATCACAGACATCGCCGAGGCACTCGACGAGGACCGAGAGACAAAGGGACCCATCCATCTCGCACGACGGAGTCAAGAGACGCTCATGGGTATCATTGAATCGCATCGGCTCGGCGGCAAGCACGTCTCACTTCCAATGGAAAATCGAGGGCTCTACGTCGGCGGAAAAAGCTGGTAAAATTGCTTGCATGCCAATAGGCGCGCTTCCAAGCGCGCCTATCATACTCAGCATCTAACCTCGCCCCAAAAATATGAATTTAGACACCCAAATCCAGCAATTCCGCGAAACCTTTTACAACGTCAAAGCTGAAGTCCAAAAACGGATTGTCGGCCAAGACGCGATCATCAAAGGCGTGCTTTTCTGTCTACTCGCCAACGGTCACGCACTCCTCGAAGGCATCCCAGGCTTAGGCAAGACGCAGTTGATCCACACCCTCAGCGAAGCCCTCGATCTCGCTTACAAACGCATCCAGTTCACACCGGACATGATGCCCTCGGACATCACCGGCACAACGCTCCTCGTTGAAGACGAACACGGCGGCAGGCAACTCGAATTCCAACAGGGACCCATTTTCGCGCAACTCATCCTCGCCGATGAGATTAACCGTGCCACACCGCGCACACAATCCGCGCTCCTTGAGGCGATGCAAGAACGCACTGTCACCGTCGGACGCACCAGCCATAAGTTAGAAGAGCCGTTCTGTGTCTTGGCAACACAAAACCCGCTGGAAATGGAAGGCACTTACCCGCTCCCAGAGGCACAACTCGATCGGTTCCTATTCAAACTCCTCATCGACTTCCCGAACGAAGACGAGATCGTCGAAATCCTACGCCGCACCACATCCGGTACTAACATCACTATCGACAAAGTTACAGATGCCGAAACACTCAACGAGATGCGCCGACTTGTTCCGCAAGTCCCCATTGCCGAGCATGTCGAACGCCACATCATCCGACTCGTCCGTGCCACACACCCAGATGCTGAGGACGCACCAGAGATTGTGAAACGCTATGTCCATCTCGGCGCAGGTATCCGAAGTGTCCAAGCGATAGCACTCACCGCCAAAATCAACGCCCTCCTCGATGAACGCTACAACGTCGCCTTTTCAGACATCGATGCCGTGCTGCTCCCCGCGCTCCGCCACCGCATCCTCCTCAACTTTGAGGGACAAGGCGAAGGCATTGAACCCGACACGGTCGTCGCCGAAGTCCAAAACACTATAATTCCCACACCCTAATTCCTATTCCTGTCGTTATTATCAAAAATTCTAAAAAATGACAACCTACCCAGGGCCGGTAGGTGGGGTTTGCAACCGCACCATAGGTGTCAATTTAGTACCAGAGTCCCGTAGGTTGGGTTGAACGGATACCACCAAAACCCGCCAAATCAGAGAAAACACAACTTTCTCCTAATACCCAACCGCCACCAGAAACCGCGTGAAACCCAACGCTTTGGATACCGTGAAGTTCCCGGGACCCTGACAATGTAAAGTTGGGTTTCACTCCGTTCACGAATAGATATAGCGGTATACTAACTTTCAGGTGTGTTTGGCATATCAACATCCGACTTCTCAACGCCGTTCAACCCAACCTACGTGCTAACATATTTTTCTGTTTTCATTGAATACATTATTGAAATACGCAAAAATACCGGATTTAGTCTGGAAATAGACTAAATCCATTCCTTGTATTACATCGCAAAAACACAACAATTTGTTAGTAACGCCAGTTTGGTGATAAATGATATGCGTTCAATAATAGGTCCTTTCTCGGAAGGTCCACCTTGCCACCCTTGTAGCACAAACTTCCCAGTTTGTGTCTTTTCGACCCTTGTAGCACAAACTTTCCAGTTTGTGTGCTATGGGCACAAGCTATAAAGTTCGCGCTACAATATGCTTTTATCAAACTCACGTTAGTAGCAACTTGGCGTAAAACCAAATAGTCCTGTGCAGAATTGATTAATCTCTTGACATCCGTTCAAACCTACACTATAATATGCGATTGTCAAAAATCAGCAAAAATGACAATAAAAATTTACTATTTTCAAAAAGAGGCGAAAACGGTAATATGAAAGATTTTACGGCGGGCCTGTACCGACAGCAGCGAGAATACAAGAGTTTTAGCCCATCCTTCATCAACTGCCCTTTTGTTTGGGAAAACCGCCAAATAAACCAGTTGGTCGAACAAGCTGCTAATCTTTTGGGAGAACTCAGCGCTTATGCAGAAATCGTACCAGATGTCGATTTTTCGATTCCGATGAGCATTATAAAAGAAGCGATAGACTCCAATCTGATTGAAGGCACAAAAACTGAGATTGATGAGGTCGTTCTGCCACAAACAGAGATCCCGCCAATCAGACAGGATGATTGGCAGGATGTTCAAAATTATATTGAAGCAATGAATCTCGCGATAGCCGAACTCCCAAGAATCCCAATTTCGGTGCGATTGCTCAAAGATATTCATAAAATATTGATGTCCGGTGTTCGCGGAAAACACAAAGCACCCGGCGAAATTCGTAGAAGTCAAAACTGGATCGGTGGTTCGTCGCTTGCCGATGCGTTTTTCATCCCACCTTCGCCCGAAGAACTGCCTGATCTGCTAAGTGACTTGGAAAAATTTTGGCACAACACATCGCTACAACTGCCCTATCTTATCAAAATCGCGATTACACACTACCAGTTTGAAACCATCCATCCCTTTCTTGATGGAAACGGCAGGTGCGGAAGACTTTTAATTCTTTTGCAACTCATTGACGCACAGTTACTTAGCAAGCCTGCACTTTATGTGTCCACCTTTTTTGAGAAAAACAAGGTTTCATACTACAATTCGCTCACGCGCGTCCGCACAGCAAACGACTTGGAACAGTGGATCGTATTTTTCTTAATCGGAATCGTTGAGACTGCCCAGCACGGGCTCAAGACTTTCAAAGCAATCATTGCACTCCGTCAAAAATATGATACCAAAATCCTAACACTCGGGCCCCGAGCGAAAAACGCACGAAAGTTGCTGCAACACATGTATGCAACCCCTATTATTACCGCGAGATCCGTTGAAAAGGAATTAGACATCAGCTTTTCAAGTGCAAACCGGCTTCTAAAATCCTTAACAGAACTCGGCATACTGAAGAAGACTACGGGCTATTCTCGCAACCGTCTCTTTGTCTTAGAAAAACACCTAAATCTCTTTAGAAGTTAGCAAATTCCACACAAAAATGAGGAAATTATAACAATGAGGATATCCGAGGCATATTTCACGCCGGAAGAATACATCACTCTGGAACGCAAGGCGATTCCAAACGCTGAGATAGTTAGAAGTGAATACATGAACGGTAAAATAATTGGAAGGTCCAGTTCTAATTGGGCACATAATCTTATTGCAGGCAACATTGTCGCTGAACTTTACACCCGCCTGAAAAGCAGGGAATGCTTCGTATTCGCTAACCAAATGCGTGTCAGTATTCCTTCAGCAAATTCCTATTTTTATCCCGATGTCGGCGTTGTCTGCGAAGAACCGCGTTTTGAAGACGATCTCTTTGACATACTTCTCAACCCTATAGTCGTCGTAGAAGTGCTCTCTCCATCAACGGAGGCTTACGACAGAGGCGACAAATTCGCACACTACCGTCAACTCCAATCCTTGCAAGAATATGTCCTTGTCTCCCAAAACAAAGTGCGCGTGGATCACTACGTCCGACACACAACACAGTGGATTCTCACCGACTTCCAAGCACTTGAGCAGCACCTTCCACTCACCTCAATCCAATGCGAACTGCCCCTACAAGAGATATACGAAAACGTCCCGTTCCCGGAATAGCACCCATACCCAAACATATCCCCTGCCACGTTAGCGCGGCTTCCCAATCCTGCCCGTTTTAATCCAGCATGTCCCACTTACCCACCGCTAAATTTGTGTAAGTGGAAAAAATAAATTTGCATTCCTATGTTATATATAGTATTATAT
>VYCT01000111.1 GCA_009843785.1 Candidatus Poribacteria bacterium
GACAATATCAATATCTGTGAAAATAACAAAAACAATGAGTTAATTAGCACAAGTCATTTAGTTTATATCTGGGCGTTTTTTAAGCAAAATCCCCTATCGCAGAAATGTTATTATATTGTTGATTTATATTTAACTCAAAATTTTACTATGCGTTTTCCGGCAACGACATTTCGTAGCTGTGGTGGTGTGGACCACAGCCAGCCAACAGAACAACACGCCGCAAAACACTCGGCCCACAGCCTTAGACAGATACACAAAAATTTCATAGTAACCCATCAAAAGTGCCGAAATCAAAAACGCTTATAAATATAGACAACCACTGCCATCACAAGCATAAGGCACCGAACTGGAAAAAGCGAATTTCATAGTTACGAAAAAAATCAGAGACTTGACAATACCGTAAAAACCCACGCCGCATCTCGCTTCGTTGCGGGTAACGAACATCGTCTTCAGATCCGTACTATGAAATTTCACACAAGATAGGCAACTTAGGAACTGAAAATAAGATTTTATGGACAATTTAGCAGACGTTATGGTATACTATATACATGATGCCAACGAATCTTGAAAACATACGAAATTTCTGCATTTTAGGACACATTGACCACGGGAAAAGCACACTGAGCGACAGGCTTCTCGAGCATACGAATACGCTCACCGAGCGCGATATGCGAGAACAGGTGCTGGATTTGATGGACTTGGAACGTGAACGCGGTATTACCATTAAAGCCACCGCTGTCAAGTTGCACTATCCCGCTCCAGACGGAAACCGCTACGAACTCAACTTGATTGATACCCCCGGACACGTCGATTTTACTTATGAGGTTTCACGGAGCCTCGCGGCGTGCGAAGGCGCGATTTTAATTGTGGATGCTGCGCAAGGGGTCGAAGCGCAAACCTTAGCAAACGCCTATCTCGCTATCAACAACGATCTTGAGATTATTCCAATTGTCAATAAAATTGACTTACCAACGGCGCGCCCGGATGAAGCCAAACGCCAGATAGAAGAAGTCGTAGGTATCCCGGCAGACGACGCGCTTCTTGTTAGTGCGAAAATGGGTATAGGTATTCCTGCCATATTGGAGGCAATCGTCAATCGGATTCCTGCACCTATAGGCGAAACTGAAGCACCGTTGAAAGCACTTGTGCTTGATTCCGTCTACGATAACTATCGCGGTGTCATTATGTACACCCGCATCTTTGATGGCAGCGTGAAACCCGGCGAGAAAATCCGGCTCATGGAGACAAGACGCTCCTATGAGATTGAGGAAGTCGGCATCTTCACACCAGAAATGCAACCGACTCCAGAACTACGCACCGGAGGTGTCGGGTACCTCATCGCTGGCATCCGAGAAATTGATAAGGCGAAAATCGGCGATACTATCACAGATCACGTAAGACCGACTGAAACACCGTTGCCCGGCTATCGCGAGATGAAACCGCTTGTGTTCAGCGGCTTGTATCCAGCAGACACACATCAATTTCATGCGCTGCGAGAGGCACTTGATAAACTCCGTCTGAACGATTCCTCTTTTAATTTTGAACCTGAAACCTCCATCGCACTCGGCTTCGGGTTTCGGTGTGGTTTTCTCGGATTGCTCCACATGGAGATCATCCATGAACGTCTTGAACGGGAATTTGGACTTGCCCTTGTCCGGACAGCACCGAGTGTCATGTACCGCGTTCATCTGAAGACGGGTGAGGATGTGTACGTTGATAACCCGGCACATCTCCCCGAACCGAATAATATCGAACGAATTGAAGAGCCGTATGTCAATATTGACATAATTGTGCCGCGCGACTACATCGGAAATGCAATGGAACTTTGTCAGAAGCGTCGGGGTGTATATAAGCGGATGAACCAATTGGACGCGGCACGCGTGCAATTGCTTTACGAACTTCCGCTCAGCGAAATGTTGATGGATTTCTATCCGAAACTTAAGTCGTTGACCCGTGGATACGGCTCGTTAGAATACGACATCGGCGAATACAAAACCGAAAAGTTAGTGAAATTAGATGTGCTACTGAACGGTGATCCCGTGGACGCACTCTCGACGATCTTGCCTCTCAATACAGCAGAGACGCGAGGGAAAGCGTTAGTTAGCAAGCTGAAAGAATTGATTCCTCGCCAGATGTTTGAAGTGCCGGTTCAAGCAGCGATTGGTAACAAAATTGTCGCTCGTGAAACGGTTCGAGCACTCCGAAAAAATGTTACTGCGAAATGCTACGGCGGTGATGTATCGCGGAAACGGAAGTTGTTGGAAAAACAGAAAGAGGGCAAAAAACGGCTCAAGCAAATTGGTAGGGTTGACGTGCCACAAGAAGCATTCACGGCAATGCTCGCAACTGATGAGTAATGTAAAAAGGAGAACGCTTTTAGTCATAGAGGCTTTATAATATCGTCAATGTACCCAAGCCTAAAGACTTGGGCTTGTAATAAACTCAAGTCTCATGCTTCGTTAATGTTTCTCGTTTTACAGAGGTCGGTAACCCAACGCTCTCCACGAAGGGTGCAAGCCACCCTAAAAATATACGAGTGCTATTTGCGGGAACGTGCAGTTACGCACTTTCGTTTCCCATTACACGCAAAGTGTCCTCTCTGCCAGCAGCGTCTCTCTGTTTCTTTTCCGTATCGTGCTGTAGTTTTACACAAGTCGCACACGGGGATAGCGAAACAGCAGCATAACTCGGAACCTTACACTACATCATAGTAGACGTTGCAAAAGAGAATAGGTTTAGTTTTTTTTGGAAGATTCTTACACAATATAGACCCATGGTCTAATTCAAGAGGGCGGATTTTCCTCCCAAACCTAAAGGTTGGGGTTTCCAATCCGTAAAATTTGATGAATGATAACGAAACCCAATTATCGAAATGGCAAAAATTTCGGAAAACCCTCGTATGGGAATATTCCCAAGTCATCGTTGTAGCACTCATTCTCGTTTTTGGATTTATTCGACCTTTTGTCGTTGAAGCGTTCAAAATTCCATCGGGTTCAATGAAAGACACGCTCCTTGTCGGGGACCGGATTCTGGTCTGTAAGTTTATCTACGGCATTACAATCCCGGGTACAGATATAAAAGTCCTCGATTTCCATAAACCTGCCCGTGGCGACGTTTTCGTTTTTATCCCGCCACATGACCGGGAGCGAAATTTCATCAAGCGCATTGTAGCCGTTGAAGGGGACACTATCGAAACACGCGGAAATACACTGTATGTAAATGGTGAAGCGGTTGACGACAGCCACTATGCAAAACATATGCACTTCAGCCACTTCAAAACAGGCGATTTTCCGCCGTTCCGGAATCCAGAATATCTACCAGATACTGAAGCCTTTTTCGATTATACGCTAACCGCAAGTCAATTCAGGCGAAAGTTTCCTGAAGGTAAACCGTTTACTGTCCCAAAAGGCAAAGTCTTCGCGATGGGCGACAACCGAGATCAGAGTAGTGATAGCCGTTCATGGGGACCCGTAGACGTTAGCGACATTAAAGGACAAGCGTTTATGGTATATTGGTCATTTGCTGTGGATCCAGCGGATGACGCGCGCCCAGCGAAAATATGGGAAGTGTGGAAATTGGTAGGGAACGTTAGATTCAGTCGTATTGGCAAGCTCATCCATGCGAACCCTTAATATGAAAGCCTGAGTAAACCATCGGAATTAACGCATGCATCAAGAGAGTCGACACCTTATCATCGGAACAGCAGGCCATGTTGACCATGGAAAAACGGCACTCGTCGGCACACTCACGGGGATGGAGACAGACCGACTCAAGGAGGAACGTGAGCGTGGTTTGTCTATTGAGTTAGGTTTTGCCTATTTTGACCTACCCGATCATTCGCGCGCGGGGATCGTGGATGTACCGGGGCACGAGAAATTTATCCGAAGTATGCTTTCCGGTGCCTACGGAATGGATATCGTCCTTTTTGTCGTCGATGCGAAAGAGGGGGTGCAAGAGCAGACGCTTGAACACTTGGCGATCTTGGATTTGCTCGGCATTTCAAACGGCATCCTCGTCATGACAAAATCTGACTTGGCAACCGCCGATGAATTGGCGGAAGCGACCGAAATGACACAGGAGATGCTCGTCGGTACAAGTCTCGAAGGGATTCCGACTGTGAGTGTCTCTGCACTAACTGGCGCGGGGATTGAAACACTAAAACAGACGATTGTCGAACAGGTAGCACTCGCGACAAAATCGGAGGAACATGACGGTATCCCAAGACTCTACGTTGATCGGGTTTTTACTCTCCAAGGGTTCGGCGTTGTTGTGACCGGAACCCTCATCGGTGGATCAATCAATCGAGAACAACGCATGGTAATTCTTCCACAAGGAGATGTTGTTCGGGTACGCGGTATACAGGTCCACAATGAACCCGCGACGGTCGCGCAAGCCGGACAGAGAACAGCACTGAATCTCTCTGGTACCTCTGCCCAGGATATTCAACGCGGTGATGTCCTCTGCCCGATTGAATATTCCCAGGTGACTGACAACATAGATGTGTCTTTGCAGGTGCTGTCCTCATTTCCGAGGCTCATTGAACATTGGAGCCGTTTTCGGGCGTATCTCGGTACCCGTGAAATATTTTGCAGACTGATTTTACTGGTGGATGAGGCGATTCTGCCCGGTGACAATGTGCAAGTCCAACTCCGTTTAGAGCGACCGATTTTAACGTTTAGAGGCGACCGAATCATTTTACGCGATTTCTCAGCACAGCATACAGTCGGTGGCGGCGAGGTTATTAATCCATTTGCCCCAAAACATAAGCGGTTCACGCCTGAAACCATTGCCACTTTAGCAGAATGGGAGGAAGCCGATGACTCCGAGATAGTTAACACCGTGTTGATAAATAGCGAAACCCTTTGCGTCCCAGAATCGTTCCTTTATTACTATCTCCCGCATTCTAAAACGGATGTAAAGACCCTCTTAAATAGTCTCGAAACTGAAGAGAAAATTGTCCGTTGGGATAAATCGGGGCGGACACCCTTTGTTTCCGATGCGGCACGGGCATCAGCATCGAAAGAAAAAATAGTAGACGCATTGGCAGCGTTTCATGAGGCACAACCACTTCTTGCGGGTCAAAACGCATCACAATTGCGTCGAGAACTCAATATAGATAAACTCGGTTTTGAGAAACTTGAAAACCAACTCATTACTGAGCGTCTGCTTGTTACGGAGGGAAATCTGCTCCGTTTGGCATCCCACGAGATTCAGTTTTCCCAAGAAGAGGAGACAGCAAAAGCGACGCTGGAGAAATTATTCTTGGAGGCGGGTATGAACACACCTGCACTCAGTGAACTCAATACGCTATTGCCAGAATACACGCCGAAGGTACTTGAATCCACATTTTTTGCCCTTCTAAACTTGGGGCAATTCATCAAAATAGCAGATAATTTTTTCATCCATAAAACCGTTTTTGAAAACGTGAGTGAATTATTGACTGCTCACCTTCGCGAAAATGAGACGATAACCGTTGCTGAATTCCGTGAAGCTGCGCAAACCTCACGAAAATATGCAGTGCCGTTTTTAGAGTACTGTGACAGCCAGAATCTCACAGTTCGAGATGACAACATCCGAAGATTACATCCGCGGTTGTCGCGAACATAAGCAGTCATCATTGTGGGGGAGGATAGGGTCCGGTGGCCCTACCGGTCTTCAAAACCGGCTTGTCCATGCAAGTGGATAGGTGGGTTCGACTCCCACCCTCTCCCGCCACCTATGCCTAATAATATGGATGCGGAAAAATGATAAAAACACTTCCGATAGTTGACGCAAAAATAGCACAACGTCGTCATCCGTCGTGGATTAAGGCGCGAATTCCGGGCGGTGGTAACTACGCTGAACTAAAAAAACTCATGCGGGATTTGCAACTCCACACCGTTTGTGAAGAAGCGCGATGTCCGAATATCGGCGAGTGTTGGAACAGCCGTACCGCGACCTTTATGATCTTAGGTGATGTCTGTACGCGCCGATGCATGTTTTGTGCCGTGAAAAAAGGTGCCCCCGGTGGCATCGTTGATACTGATGAACCGCGACGCCTTGGAGAAGCCGTCGGTTACCTAAAACTAAAACACATTGTTATTACCTCAGTTAATCGTGATGACCTCACCGATGGTGGTGCAAGCGTCTTTGCTGAATGCATCGCTGAAGCGCGGAAACATCGTCCCGGATGTACAGTGGAGGTGCTTATCCCCGATCTTGAAGGGAATTGGGATGCACTTGAAGTCATCGTGCAAGCACGTCCTGAAGTCCTGAATCACAATACGGAGACAGTCTCGCGTCTCTACCGCCGTGTCCGTCCTTACGCGAATTATCAGCAGACCCTCACACTTCTTCAAGTCAGCAAGCAGCTGGATGCACAGATGCTCACAAAATCCGGACTCATGGTGGGCTTAGGGGAAACTGTGACGGAACTTTTGGAAACAATGCAGGACATTCGCAATACTGGATGCGATATTCTCACGATAGGACAATACCTTTCACCCTCTTCACGCCATTTGCCAATTCAACGCTACTATACCCCGGAGGAATTTGACGAGCTCAAAGAGGTAGGAATAGATATGGGATTTCGGCATGTAGAATCAGGACCGCTTGTCCGAAGTTCTTATCACGCTGGCGAGCAAGCAAAACTGGGATAAACGCTAATTACGAATCCCTGAAACTAAATGACTCGACTTACACACCTAAAAAAACTTGACATCCACACGAAAACATAGTATAATTATACTATACTAAAAATAAGTTGGAAAACATCTCACATAAAA
>VYCT01000046.1:0-4574 GCA_009843785.1 Candidatus Poribacteria bacterium
CGTTATTGGCTCGTGGACGTGCGATACCTCAAACTCAAAGTTGAAAGACTACTAGCTATGATTTTTTGGATGTGATCATCAGGCCATATCCAGCCTCGCTGAAAGGCAGGGAGTTGGATCACACCCTCTTCTATTTGTTTAAGTGTTTTCCATAGGTATTCCTTATCGCTGTTAAAAGTACTCATTTTAGTTTCCTTTTCTTAGTGGTTTATATAAATTTGGAAAATGCTATTGAATTGAAAGCGGAACCAAAAGATCCCGCCCTCAGATAGATTAATTACGCGTTTGCCTCACTCTGGTAGTATTCCATCAAAATATCAGCGACTTCGGGGCGTGCGATTTCTGGTGGGGGCGGTTCGCCAGCGGCGAGCATCTCGCGTAATTCTGTCCCAGAGATGCTGAAGTAGTCGTCTGCATCGTGCGGGGAGTCGCTCATCATGACGATTTCATTGCGCTTTTTGCTCCATACGGTGAAATTACCACGGAAGATACCGATTTCGAGCGCGTCTTCAGGAATTGTGTCGAAAATCTCCTGTGCATCGAATGCATCGTAGTAGCCGCCTGCGCCTGCGTGGTCGCGTCCGACGATGAAGTGCGACGCACCGCAATTCTGACGGAAGACGGCGTGGAGGAGTGCCTCTCTCGGTCCAGCATAGAGCATATCGAACCCGTAACCGGTGATAGAGACGGTATTTTCGGGGAAATAGTGTTCCACCATTGTCCGGATGCAAGCATCACGAACAGTAGCGGGAATGTCCCCAGGCTTTAGTTTACCGAGAAGCATATGAATTAGAATACCATCGGCATTGACTGCCTCTTGTGCGATTTTGCAGAGTCCCTCATGGGCACGGTGCATCGGATTCCGTGTCTGGAAAGCGACGACGGTGTCCCATCCGCGCGCAGCGATATCCTCACGAATCTCAACGGCTGTGCGGAAGGTGTCCGGGAAATCTTCTCGGAAATAGGAGTAGTTCAGCACTTGGATCGCACCTGAAAGCACGTTGTCTCCGACATCGGCGAAAGCAGGTACCCCCGGATGTTCAGGATCGGTGGTTCCAAAGGTCTTTTCAATGAGAAGTTGTTTCTGTGCTGTTGAGAGCGTCTCAATAGCCGAAACCTTCATAATCGCGAGTGGCGGGTTGCCTTCAACGTTCGGATCGCGGAGTGCAATGCTGTCAGCGTTCTTTACTGCATCTGTGAGTTGTTCGGACGGAACAATGTTCATCACAGGGACGGGCCAGAAGAGACCGTTCGGCAATTTCATATCCGTGGCGACACTTGTCGCTTCAGCGATATTCATATAGCCCGTGAGCGGTGTAAAGTAACCGGATGCGAGCATAACGGCTGATGCAGCAGCACCTGAAGAGAGCAGCACGGACGGCAGTTGCTCCGCTGCTTTTATTAGTTTGGCACGTTGAGCATCATCCGAAACGTAGAGCGGGTTTAAGGTTTCGGCTCCATGTGGTTTAATCATTTTTTAATAATATCTCCTTACTTTTCTCCGTGTCGAAAATAGAAGGTCTATTCAGTGTAGGGTTTTTGTTAAGAGTGCAGTTGATTGTCTTGTTGCACAAAACTTACTCTTAATCAAGGACCCGGTTTTGGACAACGGACAAAACCGAGCGACCTTAATAGTTAAAAGATTTGTTCAATTGTAAAGCCGTTCCATATCCAATGGTTGTGTTTATCAGCTGTCCTGATTCGCAATTTCGGTGTGAAAATTACTTGGATAAGGTAACCGTTTGTCACCTCAACTGTATCAATTTCTTCAATTTTTTCATTGCCGGGTGGAACAGTGAGTTTCTGCACAATAGGTTTTCCGTTCGCCAATAGATTGACTTCGTGGGTTGCGCTTTCTGCTGATTGGAAGACATTGGTTACGCGATAGGTTCCGTTGGGTAGGTCAAGTTTGAAAGCCGCATCTTCTATGCCCCAGACAGCATCTCGCCCCAGCGGACCGGGACCCTTCGGACCTTGATAGGCTTGACGGGGTGATATTCGCCGGGCATCGGCTCTTGAATCCTTGTGGTTCCACTCGGTATCCCACCCAAATTTGCCACTTTCGTACATCGTCCTCGGTCCAATTGGGTGATGATTCGGTGCCGTTTCACCGTTGTCAGGTTGCATGTCAAAACGGATAATCAGGTTCCCGGATTCCGTCTGATCCCAGAGCTCAAGCATCGGTGCTGCAGCGCGTTTTCTTTTGAATAATTTAAGATTTTTCGTCTCATGGATGATGTCATAGTTCGGCGTAAGGTCTGCAAACTTCTCGGATGCTGGGTAAAACCAAGCAACCATATAATCATCGCTGATATAATTTAACTCCACGCTTTTGTAGTTGTTACGGTTGACTGGGAAATAATTATAATTGGCTTCATAGTTGAGGAGGTGTGCTACATCATCGGCGTATACACCATAAAAGGCGACGGAATGGACAAACGGTGTGACGTAGGCAACTCGCCCCAAGGCATCCGATTTATGCCAATCTGGACTGCGATGTCTAAACGAGGTATGCGGCTCTATCAGATGTGCACCGGAGACAAGTTCAGCAATCTCTGGAGCGATACGTCCATGGTCATAAGCCGTCCTACCAAAATGGAGCAAACTGAAAACGATAAGAAACGCTGCAATAACGCCGCGAGCGATTTTACCTATGTCCGGTGCCAACCAAGGTGCCAACATCAACAGAATATAGAGATGAATCCTATCGTTAATCCAACCGCCCGGTCCATAACCCCACGGTGCTCTCACGAACATATAGGTGAACACGATCGCAATTAACAAGAAAACATCCGTCTGTTTTACCCATTCCTTGCGGTGAACGCGAGAACAGATGGAGATAACAATGCCGATACCTAATAAGAAAAGGAGCAGATAATTAACAGGAATATGCCAATCGGTGAAATAGACGATGGATTTAACGCCTAAAAAGTAGTCCCAAATCCACTGCATACCGCGGTGGCTACCCTCCTGATGCTGTTTCAGGCTCTGTAGGTAATACTCCATCAGCACGAAATATATTGGAATCATATAGAGAAAGAAGTGCAAGAGCGGTTTGAGACGGATGACAAACTCACGGAACCATTCGGCACCCCGTTCGCGCCACGCTGCCGCTAATGCTCTACCACCCCATATACAGCCTCCAGCTATAGAAATCCCTAAAACAATTAGACCATAAGAGGCAATATGCGACAGATAGGTCAGCAGCAGGAAAATATAAAGCACGACGAGGTGCTTTGCCTGCATATCGTCTTTATGTTTCCACCAGAAACCGAAACTGAAGAAGAAAAACGAGATGCTCAACTGGAAATTATAAAATCCCATGTAGAGGAGGTAATTGTAGGCGAACGGAAAACCGAGCCAAGCGTACACAAACTTTCCTTCTCGACCTTTGTGGACAGCGTTGAGGAAATAGAAGAAAGCGATTGGGACCATGCCTATCGCGATTGAGAGAAATACCTTTTCGGCAATGACAGGCGGAAATACATAGAGGAGCACCATCAGCATAATGTGGGACAGCCAGTTCGGAAAGATGGTGATGTTCAGCTGCCACACATCCCGCATCTTATAATTTTCGTGTTTGGCATACTCTTTGAGCACCAGACCGTTATACACATGGCTGGCACCATCTTGAGACGGAAAATAGGCAAAAATCCATAGGGGGAGGAGATGCAATACCAACAGGACTACAAACAGATGTTTCCATGACCAACTTCTCCAGTTAAACATATTTTCTTTCAGTTGTCGCCACGACCAGCTTTTCCAGTTAAACATTTGCTCTCTCCAATATATATCTACAACCCTATCTCATAGATAATTGTAGGAGGGTTTGTAACCCCGATTACCATACCTAAGCCTGAAAGTTATCTCTAAAGTAGAGGCAGTGTTCTGTCAACGGGCACCGTTCACACAAAGGTTTTCGAGCATCACAAATGCGTCTACCGAAATAGATTAAATTCATGTGGAACGGATACGCTTTCCCTGCGGGTATGATTGGTGGTAACACCTGATGCGCTTTCTCCGCACTACAATTTGACGGAATCAATCCGAGACGTTTGGAAATCCGTAATATATGTGTATCAACTGGAAATACCTCCCGACCGCACGCGAAAGAGAGCGTAACAGAGGCTGTTTTGATCCCGATGCCTTTGTGCTGACACAAAAGTGCCAGTGCCGCTTCTGTTTCCATGTCGTGAATGAACGCCAGAGAGAGCTCACCGTGTTCGGCTTTTAGCCATGTCAGAAAGTTTTTGATGGTATGGCTTTTCTGGTTTCCCAATCCGGCAATTTTTATTGCCGCCGCTATCGCCTTGACATCCGCTTGTAAAACATTTTCCCACGTCGGAAAGTGTTCTTTGAGTTTCACGTATCCTTTATCACGGTTAACATCTGTCGTATTCTGCGATAGGATCGTTAAGATGAGGCACTCGAGTACGTCGCCTGCGCCGTCGCGGGTCGGTACGCCGAGTAAATCTTCTAAGGTTTCTGATATGAGTGCCGCTTTCTGTTTAAGTTCCAATTGTCTTCTTCCGATGACTGTGTTTTAAATATTATACCACATAGAAAAAAAATAG
>VYCT01000046.1:4584-6733 GCA_009843785.1 Candidatus Poribacteria bacterium
CTTCTGTAGGAGCGAGCTGTGCTCGCGATGCCTTTGTGAAAATGCTCTGTAGGAGCGAGCTGTGCTCGCGATCTTTGGATCAAACTGGCTAAAAAAGCCGACTACTGACTGCTGACCGCCACAAGTCCATTAAAAGAGAAACCGGTACATCGGTTGGTCGAGAGCCACAGCGAGGAGGCTCCAGAACGAGCCGATCACAAATTCGCCGAGCACAATACCAAGGAAAAACGGGACGGCTTTCCGGTGTAGGCGGATACCGCCATATTTCAGGACGAGCCACTTCAGCAACCATCCGACGAAGATTGAGCCTATCATCGGGTTGATCGCCCAACTCCCAGAGATAGCATAGCCGACGGGATGTAAATTCCACCACAGAAAGCGCATCCGCATGGCGGCAAGGAGTAACGTTATTCCGAATCCGAACGTTGCGAAGCTAATGGCTGGCACATCTGGCGGTGCGGTGTAAGTTAACCATGTCTCTAATCTGTTGAAGGATTCTCGCCCGAATCCTGCGACGCCACCTTCTGCGTGATACATGTGCAGATACGCCCAAAACGAACCGAGCGCGCCTAATGCAGAAGCCAACATCATGATGAACGCAAACCGTCGGATCGGGATATTCGCCCCTTCAGCCAATTTAAAGCCTTCCAGTTGGTGTGGCATTGCGTGTGAACGGTGTGCACGATTCAGACAGTAGAGATAGGCGAACCCTGTCAAGTTCGTCGCGCCTAATCGGCGGATACCTAACAACCGAGGGAGCATCTCATCGGGTCCGATAAAGTGTAAATCGTGGACTGGGGAGCCGAGTTCCGCACGCAAGCGCGTAATCGCAATCGCAATCGCATACCAGATCACAAAGTAGACGACGATGACCCAAAAGCTCATACCCATCTTCAGACAGAAGCCGACGATGAATGCTGCCCCACCGAGCAGCCCGATAACGATGAGTCGATATGAAACGGGTTCGTCTGCCTTCGGAGATATGAGTTGGCGTGCGACCCCTTTCAAATAGCGTCTGCTCATCCAGATGGCGACGACACATAGTCCTAAGTAGGCACCGTGCGACTGCTCGGCTTCATAAGGAAAGCGCGGCAGTCCGCGCCACCCCGCGATGACACCTAACAGCCGTTCTGCTCGCCATATCAACCAGAACGCCCAACATGAGAAGGAGAGGTCCAACGGTATGAAGAACGACAGCCCAACACCGAAAGGGAAGACACCGATCGGACTCCAGCCGATTCCGCTCCACGGACGTTCTGTAAAAATTCGCCGTAGATCATACAACTTTCCGCCAAGACTCGGAACGGCAGGGAAGAGGAAGTTTAACCCGTTGATGATGTCAATGACAACACCAATTGAGAGTCCGAGCCACATCCACGGCGATCCGAAAAATCGCCGACTTCGGGTTGTCATTTCAAACGGCAATTGAATGATCGGGTAACTCAGCCGCTCCGATTCTACCCACTGTCGCCGAAAGAGTAGGCTCAGGCAGAGCATCACGAGGTGGATAGCCACAATAAAGAGCGTCCACCAGACGATTGCTGGCAGCCAAGCCGTTAAGTAGCGTAATTCATAGATGCTTGTAAACCCGTTATAATATCCATCGAGAACGCGCTTATCACTCACAACCAACCATTGTGGGATGTGCAAATGGAACAGGTTCGCCCAATCGTTCTCTGGAGTCGCAAACCAGTGGGCATGCCCGATAAGCGGCATGAGCACCAAGAATCTATCAACACCGGCGAGCCCAGCGCCGACTGAGATGCAAGTATAAATGACAAGCAACTCAGCGCGGTTGAGTATCAGGGCACGATGCAACCGACGTAAAAGCAGCCCGATGCCCAGTAAGATTAGAATGGTGATAACCGCATTGTAGAAGAGCGAAACCTGCGTTGGACTCCCGCCGCCACGCATAATCGAGACAGACACCCACCAGCAGTTGGCAGGTACTAACACGCAGACGAGGAAAATCGTGAAGGGTCGAATTTTGAGGTCTTGGGTTGGAACGGTGTTCACCTTCTTTCAATAAATAACGGTAATATTCTACATCATTTTTCGCATTTAGACAAATAATTTTTGTCGTTGCCAACGAAATAACTGTCAGGGGCAGTTTCGTTCAATAAATCGATATAAATTAACACCTTAGCAC
>VYCT01000215.1 GCA_009843785.1 Candidatus Poribacteria bacterium
TAACAATATCAACGACAGACTACCCTCAAAAAAAAATGGGGGTAAGTGACAATTTTTCATTTAAATGTCAAAATTTGGATTTTCGCTAAAAATTTTTGACAACGCTGAGACATACCAAATTTTCTGTTCAGTTTTGTACTGTTTAATCTATTTAGAGTTGTTCTTCTATCCAATCATCACCGTGTGCTGGATTGTAGATGAGTCCCTTTTTCATATCAACGCAAAGATCTAGTTCTTCCAATACCATGTGTCCAATGAGTACTGGTGAACCTTCAGGGAGATTGGTTACTCGGATGGTGCTGCTTCGGTCCAAGAGGGTATATTCGACCTCAGAATAGACGGTACGCTCCACAATACCGGTGGCAGTTCGCGCTGTCCGTTTATCAACAGGTCTAAGCCCGAGCTGTTCAATGAGTGATGTTGGCAAGCAAAGACGTGTTGCTCCAGTATCAACGAGCGCGTCTTCAACGGTGAGCTGCCTCACGTCTTTGGGGTTCATAGCACCTGTTTCTATTAAAAGTAGATCCCTTAGATTTACGAGTTTGATTTGAGCTGTGTGTCGCACTGTTTTGTTCTCCTGTGTATAAACTGCTATGTCCGATAATCGGCGTTGATTCGTATATAATCGTAGGAGTAATCGCAGGTCCACATTGTTATTTCAGTGTCCCCTGCACAGAGGTCAATGGTAATTAAGACCGAATCTTGCGCTAATAAAGCAGTGGCTCTGTTTTCATCATAACCAGCGTCCATTCCATCTTTAACGAGCTGATAATTCTCAAGATAGACATTCACTTGATACGGGTCGAATTCTGCCTCGGATTTACCTATTGCCATCATAATCCGTCCCCAATTGGCATCATTGCCGAAAATAGCAGTCTTGACAAGCGGTGATTCCGCAACCGCACGTGCAGCATTTTCAGCATCGCTCCGGTTTTTCGCTCGTATGACCTGTACTTCAACGAGTTTCGTTGCACCTTCACCGTCGCGAGCGAGCATCTTCACCAATTCGGTGCAGACAAACTGAAGCCCTTCACAAAACATTTCGTAATTTTCCCCTGCTGCTGCAACGATGTCTACGTTATTCGCGTGTCCTGTTGCAAGGAGGATCACGGTGTCATTTGTGCTGCGATCCGTGTCAATCGTCAAAAGGTTGTAAGTATCGTCCACAACGCGATTTAAAGCAGTTTGAAGTGTCTGAGGGTTAATTCGTGCATCCGTTGTCAGGTAGGAGAGCATTGTTGCCATATTCGGTGCGCCCATACCAGAGCCTTTAGCAATCCCGCCGATCCTCACGGGTGTACCCCTGATCTCAATCTCTACGGCAACAGATTTCGGATGCGTATCAGTCGTCATAATCGCTTCAGCGGCATCGGCACCGGCTTCGGGACTCAGCGCGCTTGCGGCGGCTTGAATGCCGTTTTCAATCTTATCCATCGGCAACTGCTGTCCGATAACACCCGTGGAGGATACCAACACGAGATCCGCATCTATACCGAGTTGTGCGGCGGTTGAAGCGGCCATCTGTTGGGCATTTGCCATGCCGACCTCACCCGTACAAGCGTTGGCGTTTCCGCTATTGACAATAACGGCTTGTGCACGACCATCGCTGAGATGCTCGCGGCATACGATGACGGGTGCGGCAGTAACGCTGTTCTTTGTGAAAACGCCAGCAGCGGGCGCGGGGGTATCGGTCACAATGAGTGCTACGTCTTTAGTATCCGCGGCTTTAATACCTGCGTGAACACCCGCAGCACGGACACCGGGGACAGCGGTAATTCCGCCATCTATCTGTTTCATGAAACGCTCCTGAGAGAAAAGTGTGGTCAAAATTATACTATGTCTTGAAGGAAATGTCAAAAGGTAAGATTAATAAACCTAACCCAAGTCCAAAACAACGTTTTGGACGACTCGAACACAGAAAACATCAAGTCTAAGAGGCCGAAACTTATCCGCAAGGTAAAATTAAAAAGCAAATAAAACGGAAATATGATATAATTACTCAGAATCTCCCTAAACAGCGAGGACGAAAAGATGCACACCATTTTAGAGCGTTATCAAAAAACCTTTGCAAAAGATAGAGAAATGTCGGAGGCTGCAAACCACCTATTCCCAGATGGCGTAACGCACGATGGACGCTATATGTCCCCCTTTCCAGTCTACATTACCCGTGCCGACGGATCCAAAAAATGGGGACTTGATGACAAAGAGTTCATCGACTACTGGGCGGGGCACGGTGCGCTGCTTCTCGGACATAACCCACCGGAAGTTGTGGAGGCGGTAACGACGCAGATGCACCGAGGCACACACTACGGTGCCTGTCATCCGTTGGAATTGGAATGGGGTTCGCTCGTAACGCAGCTGGTACCCTCAGCGGAACGTGTTCGGTTCGTTAGTTCCGGTACGGAGGCGACACTGATGGCGATCCGCCTCGCTCGCACCTATACCGGCAAAAATAAGGTGCTAAAATTCACAGGACATTTTCACGGTTGGCACGATAGCCTCATCTTAGGGGCATACCCGCCTTTCGATATGAACGTTCCCGGTATCCCGCAAGAGGTGCGAGATACGACGCTGTTATCTCCACCCAACGATATTGATGCTGTCGAAACACTGCTGAAAACGGACAAAGATATTGCATGTGTTATCCTCGAACCGACGGGAGCATCCTTCGGTATTGTGCCTACGAATGGCGCGTTTTTAAAGCAGTTGCGTGAGTTGACAGCAGCGCACGGGGTACTACTGATTTTTGATGAAGTTATTACGGGGTTTCGAGTCGCTCCCGGCGGCGCGCAAGCGCATTACAACGTCACGCCGGACATGACGACGTTGGCAAAGATTTTGGCGGGTGGACTTCCCGGCGGCGCGCTTGTCGGTAAAACGGAGATTCTCGAACTCATCTCAATGAAATCGGAACGCGACGGCTTGAAAATGCCGCACCCTGGCACTTTCAATGCGAATCCGCTCTCTGCCGCTGCGGGGATCGCGATGCTCAACATCATCAAGACAGGTGAACCGCACAAGCAGGCGAATCGGACCGCAGCACGACTTCGCACAGAACTCAACGCCGTGATTGATGATTACGGACTCGATTGGGTGGTTTACGGCGAATTTTCGGGGATTAGATTGCTCATCGGACACGGTGAAAAAGATGTCCGTGCCTCCGATTTCGATCCGTATACATGGGATTATCGGAAATTGAAAGGCAACAGCGATCCAGATATGCAGGAACGTCTCCGGTGCGGTCTGTTGCTGAACGGTATTGATCTTGCCAATAACGGTGGCATGACGACAGCGGCACATACAGATGAAGATATCACGGAAACAGTTGCAGCGTTTGTGCAGACGCTTGAGTGGTTGAAGGCAGAGGACGCGTTTTAAAGGCGCGCCCATAAACACGACACCAAAAGAGGCAAAGGAGATTGAATGAAGACGATTACGTATCGCGACGCGCTCAAGGAAGCGTTAGCAGAGGAGATGGAACGCGACGACGCGGTCTTTTTGATGGGTGAGGACATCGCTGAGTACGGTGGTGCCTATAAAGTGACCGATGGACTGTTCAAGGACTTCGGGAAGGATCGTATCCGAAATACGCCGATCTCGGAAGCCGCGATTATCGGCACCGCACTCGGCGCAGCGGTTACAGGAATGCGTCCTGTTGCGGAGTTGATGTACATCGACTTCACAGCGGTCGGTATGGACCAGATTGTGAACCAGGTCGCGAAGATCCGTTATATGGTCGGTGGGCAGCTGGATGTGCCCCTTGTGATTCGGACGCAGGGCGGTGCCGGTCGATCCTCTGCAGCGCAGCACGCACAGAGCCTTGAAGCGTGGTTCGTGCATATCCCGGGGCTACTCGTCGTGATGCCCTCTACACCCTACGACGCAAAAGGGTTACTCAAAACAGCCATCCGAGACGATAACCCGATCATGTTTATTGAGCATAAACTCCTCTACACAGAGGAAGGCGAGATTCCTGAGGAAGAATATACAATTCCGTTGGGTGTGGCGGATGTTAAACGTGAAGGCGAAGATATCACGATTCTCGCGACATCACGGATGGTGCTGAACGCGCTTATTGCCGCAGACACGCTCGCTGCCGAAGGTATTTCTGCTGAAGTCATCGATCCGAGAACGTTGATGCCGCTTGATAAAGACAGCATCCTTGACTCTGTCCGGAAAACGAATCGGTTGCTCATTGCACATGAAGCAGTGGGTAGGGCTGGGTTCGGTGCGGAAATTGCAGCACTTGTCGTGCGTGAGGCGTTCGATTATCTCGATGCACCGATTGAGCGGGTCGCAGCGATGCCGGTGCCTGTCCCCTTCGCACCCGTGATGGAAAACTTTGTTATTCCGAACGCCGAGCAGATCACTGACGCGGCACGGAAGCTCGTCCGTTATGAGATTTAGAGAAAACCGCTGGTGCGCTTCGTTCGCGCGCCAGCAGCGAAAATCTACGCATCTTCCGTTGTTACCAACTTCTGATACGCCCGCGTCAAACTCAAGACGATCGGGGTCCACACCATTGCCGCCGCCATCGCCGTAATTGAGAACGCAATACCCGGGATCGTCTTTACACCTAACCTCACCAATTCAATCACACCTGCACTGCCACCCTTCGCAAACCGGTATCCGAACGAATCATTAATCTGCTTCGCGCGATAGCGTGAATCATAAGAAAGCGGCATATAGAACAACTCTTTCGATGCTCGGAAAAGTGAATAATCTAAGGCTTTAAAAATTACATAAGCCGCTGTGCCAGACCGAAGCGACGGAGAAATTGTTAGGACAAAACTGCTGACGAGGTGAACCAATGGAATACTGACATGAATAACGCGGAGGCCGACAAACCTGAGTGCTAACGGTACAACCACCAGTTGTAAAATACCAGCGATCAACCCAAGATTCCCATACACTGCCCCAAAAAACGCTGTTCGCGCATCTTTATCCGGCAGCTCTGATTGCACCAGTCCGTTGAAGCGAAGATCGAGGACAGTGGAGACGACTTGCGTGCTTAAGATCAATACGCCGACAAGAAGTAAGTACCTGGAACGAAAGAGCGTCCCTACACCAAGGTGCCCAAGTTTCCCGCCGGCCTCTGCTTCACTCGGTTTAGGTTCACCACCGAACCTGTAAGCGATGACACCGAAGACCGCCGTAGGTACAAGGGATCCCGCTGTGAAAAGGAGTAAAGTCTCAGAACCTAACGCCTCTGCCCATCTGTTCACAAGCATGCCACCGGCAAATGAACCCATGGACGCGACGGCACAGAAAGGTCCGTTAATTCGCTTTGCTTGTTCGGTTGTTAGCACACTGTTGACAAACGACCAGAACTGCTCAATGACAATCACGATGTAGGCTTCACGGAACACATAGATAACCGCCGCCGCAAAATGCATACCACGGACAAGCGCAGCGTAACAAACGAGGATCAGAATACCAGAAAAGAGTGAGGTTATTGCCAAAGCCCGCGACGCACCCTGCCGCGATAGGAGACGACCGTAGCAGTACAGCATCACGATCATACTCGGTGGGATCGCGACCATGCCACGCGAAAGATTTTCTGCACCATAGGCCTCAATGAACAGTGACGAGGACACGGAACGGATGAACTCATAACCGAATAACACAAAAGCAGCGGCGCTACTGATTGCGATAGCAGCATAAATAAGTCGTCGTGGAAACATAAGTTGGAGGGTCCCTTCAAAAAATTGCGCTACCGCTGCGGAATTTTATCTTCGGTTGGACGCGGGTTATGAACCCAATGTCCACTCGGATCTTTACCTCTGGCGACAATCGCGCGTTGGTTCCAATCGTTTGCTGCGTGGACTTCAGGCGGCACGAACCGCATGGTCAACCCACAACGCCGTCGATCAGACGTGTTCGGTTCGGAACCGTGCAACAGCAGATCCGAATGCAGCGACATTTGTCCAGCTTTCATTTCAAATGGATGTGACGCATCCCCATATTGTGTCGCGCCATGCACTGTCTGACCCAGCACATTCTTTTCCTCAGCGGTGCTACGTTCAAATGCGATTTGCCCATGCAGATGCGACTTCGGAATAACGGTCATCGCCCCGTTTTCAAGTTCAGCATCGTCAATAGCGAGCCATACGGTGACGGTCTTGCTTGGAGAGAGGGGCCAATAGGAGGCATCCTGATGCCAGCTCACCTGTTTCACATCACCCGGCATCTTGCAGAAATAGTGTGTTCCCCAACAGATCAGCGTTTCACCGAGCAAATCTTGCACATAATCCAAGATTCTTTTTTCCGTAACAAGGTCGTGGAGACCGGTACAGGTGGTATGCCATCCGTTGATAGAGTAGCTATTCATCCCTGCTGCTAACGCCTTTTCCATGAGCTGATCGAAATAGGCGCGGTGTTCCGCAATTTCTGCTTCAGAAAAGACATCTAAGGGTGAAATAAAACCCTTTTCATTGAAGTACTCAATTTGGGCTCGTGTTAGTGTTGATGGGGTCTCATTTTCGACCGGAAAAAACTGCAGTTTTCGTTTAAGTTCCGGCATTGCGTCCGTAATTGGCATCGAAGCGTCCTCTTTCCTTTCAGTAGGTCAGAAGTTTGTGTTGTAGATATAATACCAAATTTGGGAACTGTTGTCAATTCTGTTTGTCCTGTCACTTACCCCCATTTTTTTCTGAAGGTTTGTGGTGAAAGGTTTTTAGTGTTA
>VYCT01000348.1:0-22561 GCA_009843785.1 Candidatus Poribacteria bacterium
ATGTAAACTTATTTTCATAATCTACTATAATATCAATTTGCCTAAGTCCTACCACTATGAGAATCCCCCGTGACGCATAGCAATTATTCAGATACGATGGTGTTCGTATTTGACCTTCTTTGATTTTGTTTGCTTTGTTATACCCGAAGTGGCTCCTTGGAAAAATTGTTACTTTCATTTGGTTTATTTCTTAAATTATGCTATTATTATTCTATAAGGATATGAGTATTAAATAACGCCAACTTAAAAAAAAGTATTAGAGGTTTCCAAAGCGAACGCAAATTGCAGAAAAAAGCAATATATTCACCCCAAAAGAGGGGTTTTTAGGGATCTAACCCCCTAAATCCTTTTTATCAGGGGACTTTAAGACGAAATGCTTCTGTCCTAAGTATTTATCAAACTCACGTTACTAAGGTATTGGCATGAAACTTGCTCAGTAAAACTAACGTGTTCGGTTTTATTAACAGTTTCGAGTTACCCACCCTCAGGTCCTATATGCTTAAGTCGAACTCACGTTGATACGATTTGTGATTAATTAGTCTTCATTAATGTTAAGCGTAAACTTGTTGAATTGGTTTGCAAAAGATGCGTCTGCAAATCTGGGAGCAGAGGTATAGAACCGAGGGGCGCTTGTAAGCGTGGATAGTAATCACGCCTGCGAGTGATAGGGGGCTTGTATAAAGAAAGTAAAGGACAAAAAATGCAAGTTTGGGGGATTCGTCTCTTTTTTATAGTCGCAAGCGCAGCGGGTTGTTACATCGTCTACGACACTCCATTATTTACGCTTATTGGATTTGTTGTCGCACTGATCCTTGTTGGCGCAGAATTCTGCCTACATATACCTAATCTGCGTGGTATTGTTGCCAGTGCGATAGGACTTTCTATTGGTCTATTAATTTCCTGTGGTGTATTAAGCCTTTTTTCTCTATCTAATGATAATCTCAAGCTGGTGATTGGCCTCGGTATAGGGTACGCCGGTCTTATGGGTGGCTACCGACTCTCTACATCGGTGAATTTAGCCCATGTTTTCGGATCAGATGCGTCTAACCGAACTGGCGAATCGCGAGCAGGGAAAGTTACAAATAGCTTAAAAATTTTAGACACAAGTGTTATTATTGATGGTAGAATTCTTGAAATCTGCCAGACAAAATTTATTGAAGGGACACTTGTTATTCCGCGATTTGTTCTCAATGAGTTGCAACATATCGCAGATTCCACAGAGCCCCTTCGCCGCAATAAGGGGCGGCGCGGTTTTGATATCCTTCGAGCACTTCAGAATAATCCAGCGATTGTTGTTGAAATCACTGAGGAGGAGGTGCCACATCTACCAGAAGTCGATGCGAAGTTAGTACATCTCGCCCAAAAGCAAGATGCCACAATCATAACTAACGATTTAAATCTCAACAAAGTCGCAGAGCTGCAAAGTGTAAAGGTACTGAATATCAATGAGCTCTCAAATGCTGTGCGTCCTGTCGTGATTGCTGGTGAAGTGATTCAAGTACTCCTTCTTAAAGAAGGTAAGGAACCGAATCAAGGGGTCGGTTACCTTGATGATGGAACTATGGTCATCGTTGAAGAAGGCAAACCGTACATCGGGCAAACACTCAATGTTGAGGTTACGCAGATGCTACGGACCAGTGCAGGACAGATGATTTTCACTCGGATTAAAGAAGATGAAATGGACGCTGATGAACAGCAAGGTATGCACCCTTATCCCCGCAGCTGGTAAGGGTAGCCGAATGGCACATTCGCTTAAAAAACCGTACTTAAAATTGGCAAAGAAGCCTATTTTAGCACATACTATCCAGCGGTTTGAACAAAATACGGCTGTAGACACGATTTTCGTCATCGTTAACGAACGTGATTTCGGCGAATGTCGCTCTACGGTGTTGGAGCCATATCCCTTTACGAAGGTCCAGAAACTCGTCGCAGGTGGAGAGACGCGGCAAAGGTCCGTCTACAACGGTTTACGCGCACTATCGGCAGATGTTGATTTTGTGATTGTTCATGACGGTGTCCGACCCTTTGTAACAGACGAAACGATTTTTGCCTGTCTCACTGCTGCAGACGAATGTGGGGCCGCTGTCGCTGCGGTGCCCGTCAAAGATACGATCAAAGTCGCCGACGAGAACTGTTTGATTACTGAGACACCCGAGCGAGAAAGACTCTGGGCGGTGCAAACACCGCAGGTCTTTCGGAAATCCTTATTGGAGGAAGCACATCAGACAGCCCAAGAGCAGCAACGCACAGGAACTGATGACGCAGCTCTCGTTGAGCAACTCGGTTTCCCTGTTAAGTTAGTGAAAGGCAGCTACGCGAATTTGAAGATAACTACGCCAGTGGATTTACGCATTGCTGAAGTCTTACTCTCAGATCCTACACTGTGGTAGGCGGCTTTTGCCTGGGGGGTTCTGTTTTGTGGTTTCGCATTGCAGATCGTGGCGATGAGAGTAGAGAGAAAAATGCGAGTAGGTATCGGTTACGACGTTCATCGGTTGGTCGAAAATCGAAAATTGGTTCTGGGCGGCGTTGAGATCCCGTATCATTTAGGACTGTTGGGCCATTCAGATGCGGATGTCCTCACCCACGCTATCGTAGACGCAATTTTAGGGGCAGCCGCACTCGGTGATATCGGCACACATTTCCCTGATACGGACCCCCGTTATGAAGGAATGGACAGCCTGATTTTCCTACAGGACACCGCTTTGAAAGTAACAGCGTGTGGCTACCAGATCGAAAATATAGACACTACAGTTATCGCACAACGCCCGAAGTTGGCACCTTACATTTCAGAGATCCGAGAGACGGTTGCCAGAACGCTTGATATTACCGTAGCGCAGGTAAACGTTAAAGCCACCACGGCGGAAGAATTGGGGATTGTCGGAGTGGGTAAAGCGATTGTCGCCCATGCCATCGCCTGTCTTTCTCGGCGATAGATGTTTTTTGTTTCCTCTCTGTCTTTATAAACGGAGCCGATTACAAACTCAGCATGAAATTAACCGGAAACCTGCCCGAAGCGAAGTGGAGGGGTTTTTGCTTCGGCGTTTCTTTAGCCCAGGAACCCATAGTTAAAAAAATGAAAATCTATAACTCGTTGAGCCGGCAATTGGAAGACTTTGTACCACTAAATCCTGAGCAAGTGTCAATCTACAGCTGCGGTCCCACTGTTTACGACTACATTCACATGGGCAACGCACGCACCGCTTTGGTAACTGACATTATTCGGCGATATCTTGTGTATAAGGGGTACAACGTCAAACTGGTTCAAAACTTGACAGATATTGATGACAAGATTATCAAGCGTGCCGCAGAATTAGGGGTCAGTGCGAAGCAGCTTGCACACCAAAATGGTGAAGCGTTTTTTCAGGATTCGCAACGCCTCGGTATTCAACCCGCAGATGTCCATCCGAAAGCAACTGAACACATTCCAGAGATGATAGATTTGATTCAAATACTGCTTGAAAAAGGGGCAGCTTATGTTATTGATGGAAGCGTCTATTACCGCGTGAATCAGTTCGCGGAGTATGGGAAACTTTCTAATCGCAAACCGGAGGACCTGCTTGCTGGTGCGCGGGTTGAGATTGATGAACGGAAAGAAGACCCCCGTGATTTTGATATGTGGAAAGCCGCAAAACCGGGGGAACCCTCCTGGGAGAGCCCTTGGGGGAGAGGCAGGCCCGGCTGGCATATAGAATGCTCTGCTATGGCAATGAGACATCTCGGTGAAACGATTGATATCCACGCTGGTGGAGAAGATTTACAGTTCCCCCACCATGAAAATGAGATAGCACAGAGTGAATTAGCCACCGGATGCACCTTCGCACGTTACTGGATGCACGTCGCTTTTCTAAAGATTGATGGTCAGCGAATGGGGAAATCCGAGCAGAACTTTATCTTACTCCGAGATGCTCTGGACAATTATCCGACTGAAGTCATTCGTCATTTTCTTATTTCCGCACACTACCGCCATCCGCTTGACTATAATCAAGAAAGTTTAAAAAAATCAGAAGGCGCGCTCAGGCGTTTAAACAATTGCTTGGACGCGTTAAAAAGCTATGATGGAGACATTGAGACAAGCGAAACGACAGCTGTGCCTTTACAGCACGCTGTTCAAGAGATGAAGTCACAGTTTACGCAGGCGATGGATACCGACTTCAATACCGCACAAGCACTCGGTGCTATTTTTACCCTCGTCAGTGAGGTCAACAAATCACTCAGCGCACTTGATGAAGCCGCAGCTCCCGTTCTCGCACAAGCATATCAGGCGTTGACTGAAACTTGTCAAGTCCTCGGTATCTATAATGTAGAGGCTCAGAATGACGATGGCAATAACGCCCAACAACGCGATCAGATTATTAACCTCCTCTTGGAAGTAAGGCAGGATGCCCGCAATCGGAAAGATTGGGAGACATCTGATAAAATTCGTGACCGACTTAAAGAACTCAACATAGAAATTAAGGACACCCGTGAGGGTACCACTTGGAAAATTACATCGTAACTGCATATCTACAGCACGATGGCTTATGCTTAAGTGCTCATCAAAGGAGTCAAAAAATGATTTATCGGTTCACAGTGCTCATTTTACTGTTCTGTGTTTCTGCTATGCTGACAGGCTGTAGCGCGCTCTTTTCCGCACAGGAGTTGAGTGAGAATTATGCCCTGATGGAAGGTGTACAGTCAACAGTTCCACAAGCCATTGATGGCAAGTTAAACACCGTCGGTGAAACAACGTTCCCCGCAAGTACGGAAGGGTTCATGGGCGCAAATGCTGCATCGCAAGTGGTGATTACATTACCAGAAAAAAAGGTTATCCGCAAAATTGTCATACACTCGGATAATTTGTCGCAATTTGATATTTACGCGGATCAGGGCAGTATCACAGCGAATGAAGATTGGAAGCTTATTAAAGATGTAAAAAGTGTTAAGCAGAGTCCGATTGAGGTTTCATTATTGATTCCGTTTCCGACCAATCGAGTCCGGTTACGCGTTTTGGGCACCAAAGATGATGCCCTGCTGAACCGACAACAACGCGCAAGGTCGGGCGGATTCCGTGGATGGAATACCGGTAATCGCCGCGCAGCTGCGAAAATCCGGGAAATTGAACTCTACGGCTACAAAACCGCTGAACAGGTAGAGGCAGAAGACGCTACCGATAAGCGTGAAAAAGAACTTGATGATTTACTCGACTTGGAGTAATATAGAAATTGATACCGAGGCGGTTGTGTCTGCAATGCCGCCTCAACTTCAGACTATCCGGAGCGGCACCGGTGTCGTTATCCCGGGCAAGGAGGTAATATATGCGTTTTATATTATTAATCATGACCCTCTGTGTAATCGTTGGGTTATCCGGATGTGTTCTCGCGTCAAATCCATCGTTTAACCGGAGCAAGAACATCGCACTTGACGCTACGAGTGAGGACACAAAGTACCATGACGATAATATGTACTCCGTTGGAGAGACGGGACCTATTCTCGAAGATGAAAAGGATGAAGCATCCCAGCAGGAATCTGATGACTACACCGAAGCGGTTCTCAAATGGCGACAGCCACAGACGATTCAACAAGTGATCGTGAAAGCCGAGCCAGGGCAGCTGGAATTCTTCTATGTACAATATATGGATGATGAAGGAGAATGGGTCACAGTCAAACATGTCAAAGACAACATGAAGCCTATTTACACGTTTACCTTGAGGGACCCAATTGTAACGACTAAGTTTCGCCTCAAAGTACCGCGGCGTTGGGATTCACGGCGCGTCGGCGGGCAGAAACGCTCAACACGCGGCGAAACCGGCGCACCGAGTATGCAAGAGTACAAGAAAATTCAAGAGATTGAACTCTATTATGCACTCCCACCCGACCCGATGGAAGCCGGGGCAACGCAATAGTAGGATCCGGTTTACAAACCGCACCAAAACAATCCTATCTAAACATCGCGTAAGGCGAGGATATGCTTTCTAACGAGACAATCAGCCTAATTCATCTAAACATGATTCAAGGGGTTGGACTAAAAACCGTTCAACGCCTGCGCGATGTTTTTGGGAGCGCAGCGCACGCACTTCAGGCGACACCCAACGAACTCGAAAAGGTAGACCAACTTTCGCCTGCGATGCAGGACCTCCTGAAGCGTAAACCCATTCAGTATCCAATAGAACGCGAATTGGAATTAATACGCGAATACGATTGTCAGGTTCTGACGCTTTATGATGACGCGTATCCCGAATACTTAAAGGAAATTGATACACCACCGCTCGTGCTGTATATCAGAGGTGAACTCACACCGGAAGACTCGCTCAGCCTTTCGATCGTCGGTTCGCGCGATGCGAAAGATTACGGACGAAAGGTGAGTTATCGACTGAGTTATCAACTCGCACAGCGCGGACTCTCGATCGTGAGTGGGTTAGCGAGAGGTATTGATACCTCGGCGCATCGCGGTGCATTGGAAGCCGGTGGCAGAACAATCGCTGTGATGGGCAGCGGCTTGAGTTTCATCTATCCCGCGGCAAATAGCGATCTCGCTGAGAAAATTACGGAATCTGGCGCGCTCATTTCCGAATTCCCGATGGGTATCAAACCGAAACCGAGGAATTTTCCACGCCGGAACCGTATCATCAGTGGGCTAACGCTCGGCACTGTTGTCGTCGAAGCGTCAAACCGCAGCGGCGCACTCATTACCGCACGGCTCGCTGGTGAACAAGGTAGGGAAGTCTTCGCTGTACCCGGAGAGATCTTTTCCGAACTCTCAACCGGCACCCACAAGTTGATTAACAACGGCGCGAAACTTATCAATACTGTGGACGATCTGCTCAATGAACTACCACCCTACGCATTAAACCGGCTCCAGTCCGATGTGCCAACATCGCAGATGCCGAGTGCAAAGGCGGCGTCTTCACAGGAACAACCCACTGAAAAAAGCGATCCGAAACCTGCAGCCGCACAATCTCCTGCTAAAGTGCAACAACCCATCCAAAGCGCGCCACCACCGGGTTTAACACCGGACGAGAGAACCGTCTTTGACGCTATTGAGGTCCCTTCATCACATATTGATACGATTGTTCGGACGACACAACTACCGATTGGTCAGGTGTCGAGTGTCCTGCTGATGTTGGAACTCAAAGGCATCGTTCAACAATTGCCGGGCAAACAGTTCGCTAAGAGCGGTTAGTACATTGCCACATCGTAGAGAGAAATTGAGATATTGAATGAAAACGAATCTAACCTTTCAGTATGATAGAGATGCGGATATTTTGTACGTAAACACCTGTGCGCCGTACCCGGAGCAAGAGAGCGAGGAACTTGCTGATGAAATTATCGCACGCTTCAATCCAAACACGGGTGACATCGAAAATCTGGAGGTTTTATTTTTCTCCACACGTTTGTTGCGTGAAGAGTTATTTCACTTACCCATTTCCGCCCGTTTACAGTTAAGCGAAGAATGATGAGATTCATCTTAAAAATATGAAAATACTCGGCATTGATACCTCATGTGATGAAACCGCTGCCGCTGTTGTTGCGGATGGCAAAGAAGTGCTTTCTAATGTTGTCGCTTCACAGGTTGAGGCACACCAAGAATACGGCGGCATCGTCCCGGAACTCGCATCCCGCAAACACATTGAAGCCATTAACTACATTGTCAGTAGGGCGTTAGCGGAGGCGGATGTCACATTTAAAGACCTTGAAGCGATAGCGGTAACGAATCGACCCGGCTTAATCGGGGCACTGCTTGTCGGTGTCGCAGCAGCGAAGAGCCTCGCTTATTGCCACGATCTACCACTGCTCGGTATTAATCATATTGAAGGACATATCTACGCCAATTATATGGTCCATGATGCGCTAACGTTTCCGCATATCTGTCTCACCGTCTCTGGTGGACATACCTTGCTCGTAGAAGTTCATGAAGGATGGCAATATAAGGTTTTAGGAAGTACGCAAGACGATGCTGCTGGCGAAGTCTACGATAAGGTTGCGAAGTATCTCGGTCTCGGTTTTCCGGGCGGCAAGGTCATTGATGAACTCGCACAGAAAGGTAACCCTTCAGCGATAAAATTCCCAAGACCGATGCGAAATAGTGGGGATTACCAGTTCAGTTTTAGCGGTATCAAGACTTCAGTCCGTTATTTTGTAGAGAAAGCACGGCGTGCAGGCGTACTCGTGGAAAACGGACAAGAGGCAGCGAAGGATGCAAAGCCTGATACAATAACCGTTGAAGATATTGCAGCAAGTTTTCAAGCTGCTGTCGTAGATGTCTTGGTTTACAAGTCAATCCGTGCCGCGAAGTCCACGAGTGCGAGAGCAATAACGCTAACGGGCGGCGTTGCCGCAAATAGCCAACTTCGCGCGTCGCTGAAAATCGCCGCCGCTGAAATCGGTGCCGAAGTCTACTATCCGCCCATGAACTTGTGTACGGATAACGGTGCAATGATCGCCGGGATCGCTTACGAAAAATATAAGCAGGGACTCCGAGACGGTCTCTCTCTGAACGCTGCTGCAAACGGTTCTATTGTGGATGTCTAAACAGGAGACGGATTTTGGAATCTGACGTGTGTATTGAAGCTGTCCAATGCCTGAAATCAGGCGGTATTATCGCTATCCCTACCGACACAGTTTACGGTTTAGGAGCGGACCCATTTAACGCAGATGCTGTACAAAGACTCTACACGTTAAAAGGACGACCAGACGGTAAACCGATTCCACTCGTCCTGAGTTCGGTTGATGATGTCTATCGCGTTGCCCAAAACTTACCAGACTATTTCTTTCACCTCACAGAGCGGTTTTGGCCCGGTGGTTTGACGATTATTGTTGAAGCAAAGGATTTGCTGCCCGTATTGACAGCCGGTGGCAACACAGTTGGCGTACGCATCCCGGACAATCCGCTGCTTCTGAACATCCTGGAAACCTTTGGCGGACCCGCAGCGATAACAAGCGCGAATCTATCAGGGGAACCGCCCGCCACTTCTCCACAGGAAATTGGTGAGGAGTTGGCAGCGCGAATTGATATGATCGTTGATGGCGGCAAAACGCCTGGACCCGTTCCGTCTACGGTTTATGACATCTCTGTTTTACCACCGCTGATCCGACGGCACGGCGTGATTTCAGAAAAGACACTCGCTAAGGAGCTCGCGTGCTACAACAAGCTTTAAAGCAGCTGCTGCAATTCTTAGCCACGCCTACTGGCAATACGGTCGTACTTGGGGTCATCAGTTTTGTGCTGTTGGCGATCGTCTATCACAGAAAACGGCAGATTCCAGGATTAACAGTAGAGGTTATCCGAGATGATACGTGGTTCATCAACCGCGACGACAACCATCGCCTCGCCATCGTTGTATCCTTGCATCTAATTAACAAATCCGCCGCGCCTATCCGAATTCGGACCTGTAAGTTGAGTGGATACGCGCCCAAGCCACCGCCTGAAAAATTGGTTTTAGAGGGACATGATACGAGCGTTGAACTCGCGTATCCGAAGCACGATCTTTTTGATGGTGCAGGTGGACATCCTTCCGAGCACACATCGGAGTACGTCCTCAATCCTTATACGGAACAACGAATGTGGGTTTTCTACCACTCCGGTATTGTCACAATGACGAATATGCTGCGCGCTCCAATTGTGATTAAAGATATGAATCGGAAGCGTAAGTCTATCCAAATAGCAGTGCCTCGCAATATGGAGCAAATTCAACTCTATCGCGAGGCAGCTATGCGGTGGTGATTTAAGCGAGTTCGGACAGCTTAACGGTTCTACCACCTGCTTCTGCGGACATATCAGCGGCGAAAACGACACGGTGTGTTTCAAATGCCGTATCAAAATCGGTCAATGGCATCGGTTCATTTCGACCTATACTGTCTATAAACGCTTGGAACTGCGGTTCATACGGATGATCGCTGACATCACCGGAATCAATGAGTGAGGTCTCAAGTGTGCTCCACTGACTTTTATCCATCCCTTTAAGTTTCGCCGAGTAGATACGGTTGTCAAGTAGGCTGCCTTCACTGCCGACGAGATGGATATGGAAGTAATAGGGCTGCAAGCAGTCTACACAGGAGGTAACTTTCCCAATCTTTCCGCCGCCTTCAAACTTAAGGAGACTTACACTTGTCGTCTTATATTCATAAGGTTGAAAATCGGCACCTGTGGATTGTGTGTGATAACCGGTTACCTCTTCAACGTTTCCATCCATGAAAAAGAGGAGGGCATCAAGGGCATGACAGCCTGCAGTCAGTAGTGTGCTACCGCCAAAATCTTTTTGGATGTTCCATTCGTATTGCCCATACCAGGGACCAATACCGTGGTAATAATCAACCTCGGCGTAGTGGAGTTCGCCGAGCAGCCCATTGTCAATTACAGAGCGGATCATTGTGAAATGTGCACTATATCTGCACTCAAAACAGACGCAGACATTAACACCGTTACTTTTGACAGCATCGCGAACGGCTTTCGCATCTTCGTACGTAAGGCAGATCGGTTTCTCGATAATGAGATGTTTTCCGGCTTCTGCAGCAGCGATGGCTTGTTCCGCATGGAAAGGGTGTGGCGTACAAATGTCAATAATATGTACGTCCGGGTCGGCAAGCATTTTATCAAAATCGGTATAGGCTTTGAGAGGCGTTCCATAAGTTTCCGCCAATACAGATTCATCGTGTTCACGCCGTGAGCAGATAGCAGTGACATCTGAACCTGTAACGGCTTTAAAGGCTTCGATATGCGCCCCTGCGACCCAACCGAGCCCAACGATTCCAACGTTTAGGTTATCCATTCTAAATCTCCTTCAACAACTGATAACTGATAACTGACGACTATTATATCACAGATACGGATTTTTAAGAGAAAAAATTAGTTGATATAATTTTCGTTTTCCTGTATAATTAATGCGTGTGGTTAAAATAAATGAAGGAGATGATTCCGATGGAGACTAAAATTTCCGATGGCTTCCCCCAAAAATTTGCAAAAGAAGGGTTAACTTTTGACGATGTTTTGCTGATTCCGGCTGAATCGGATGTGCTGCCAGATCAAGTGGATACGAGCACACAACTGACACGGAACCTCCGGCTAAACATTCCTATCTGTAGCGCGCCTATGGATACTGTTACCGAATCTGCCCTTGCTATTGCACTCGCGCGGGAAGGCGGTATCGGAATCATTCATTATAACTGCTCTATTGATGAACAGGTTTCTGAAGTCGATCGGGTCAAACGATCCGAGAGCGGTATGATTACTGCACCTATCACGCTAACGGCGGACAAGACAATTCGAGATGCGCTTGAGGTGACATCGCGTTACCACATCGGCGGTGTACCTATCGTTACCGAAGACGGGTATCTCGTCGGTCTAATTACCAACCGCGATCTTAAATATGAAGACAACCTGGAACTCCCCGTAACTGCACGCATGACACCGAAAAACAGACTGATTACCGCTGCACCAGGAATTACACTTGATAAAGCAAAAGAAATACTCCACAAATCTCGAAAAGAAAAACTGCCGATTGTCGATGAAAATTCTCGACTCTGTGGGTTAATTACCATTAAAGATATCGACAAAGTTCAGATGTTTCCACAAGCATGTAAAGACAACGCAGGTCGGTTACGGGTCGGTGCCGCTGTCCTACCTTCAACGCCTTTGGAGGACGTTGACCGTTTGGTGGCAGCCGGTGTTGATGTACTTGTATTAGATACAGCACACGGGCATTCTAAAAACGTTATCCGTTCAGCAGAGTACCTTAAGTCCCACTTTCCAAACGTTGAACTCGTTGCAGGTAATGTCGTCACGCCTGAAGCGACACGAAGCCTCATTGATGCAGGGGCTGATGCAGTGAAGGTCGGTGTCGGTCCCGGTTCTATTTGCACAACCCGGGTGGTGGCGGGTGTCAGTATCCCTCAGATTACAGCAATTTACGATTGTGCACAGGAGGCGGATAAAGCAGATGTGCCGATTATCGCTGATGGGGGTATCCGTTATTCTGGGGACATCGCGAAAGCCATCGGGGCAGGGGCGAGTTCTGTCATGATTGGCAGCTTACTTGCTGGAACCGATGAAAGCCCAGGAGATACAGTTATCTATCAAGGCAGAACGTATAAACTTCACCGCGGCATGGGGTCAATAGGTGCATTACGGAAACGGAGCGCACGTCAGCCCGCAGAAAGCGCCGAAGATATCTCCAAACTTGTGCCGCGCGGCATTGAAGGACGCGTGCCACACAAAGGCAAACTCAGCAACTTCGTGTATCAGTTAGTCGGTGGCATTCGGTCTGCGATGGGATATTGTGGTACCACAGATATTAACACGTTACGTACGAATAGCCAATTTGTTCGGATGTCCAGCAGCGGCTACCGCGAAAGCCATCCACACGATATTGATATTACAGAGGAAGCACCTAATTATACAGTTGCGAAGCTCAACTCATAACTATTATTGCGACGCTCCTTTCACTATGCTGTCGATGACTTATTACTGACTGCTAATGGAAAAAGAGAGACAGGCAAGTTACGGAGACGGTTCAAATTCACCGGCAACCTGCCCGAAACGAAGTGGAGGGCAGCCCAGGAGGCCATAATTAAAAAAATGAAAGTTAACGAAGAGATGTCTTTTTGGGATAGACTCTATATCCCCGCCTTGATTAAGGGGATGTTTACGACGCTGAAGCATATCCCAAAAAAGAAATTGACATACCAGTACCCTGAAGATCCGAGGAGCGTGGATGAGCGGAACGAACGGTATCGCGGCATTCACAAACTGACGACAACCGAGAAAGATGAGATTAAGTGCGTCGCATGTTTCTTATGCGCGACGGCGTGTCCCGCTGATTGTATTACCATTCAGGCGGCACCGGCACCAGAAGGGTGGACAACCAAAGAGGGGTATCAGCGCGAAAAGTATCCCGATGTCTTTGAAATCAACATGCTCCGCTGCATCTTTTGTGGGTATTGTGTTGAAGCTTGCCCCGAAGACGCGATACGGATGACAGGTTTGACGCTCCCACAATACTTCCGTGAACGCCAGGAAGAGGGCGAAAGCCTTGGAAGTTCGCGTAGCGACTTCATTTTTGACCGAGACATGCTTGTCGCTAACAACGACATCCCTCAAGAGGGACTCAGTGTTGAAGCGAAGTAGGAATTAATGGCAGCATACGCTCCCTTTCCGGATAAAAAGTACAGTATTATCTACGCAGATCCGCCTTGGGATTACAAAGGCCAACTTCAACACACAGGAATCGGCGGCAAAGACACCGGCGGCGCGATTCGGCATTATCCGACGGTACCGGTGTCAGAAATGGAGACGTGGGATATTGCCGCTATCAGTGAAGAGAATTGCCTCCTTTTCATGTGGAGTTCGTCTCCGCACTTGGATCAAGCAATTCGGCTTGGCAAGGCTTGGGGGTTTGACTGGGCAACAGTCGCCTTTATTTGGGATAAGCAACGCGTAAACCCCGGGTACTATACGATGAGCCAGTGTGAATTGTGCCTCGTTTTCAAACGCGGTAAAATTCCGCAACCACGGGGCGCGCGAAACGTTCGGCAACTCGTTCAAATCAAACGGTCACGCCACTCTGAAAAACCGGAGGTCGTGCGTGAGCGGATTGAAGAGATGTTTCCGCAGCAGTCTAAGATTGAACTGTTCGCACGCAAGCAAACACAAGGCTGGGACGCATGGGGACTTGAGATTCAATAGCCTTCGTCAAACTTGTCCTGCAGCAGTGGAACATCAGATGAGCCGATAAGGCAGGAGCAGAATACTGATTTTTTGTTATTATTTTTCTTGATGTAAGCACAAAGCACACCTTCTGGCTAAAGTTACATTGATGGGACTTCCGCAATGGTTTCATAAGTCCCTCTACTCCTTTACGACTGCCAGAACTTTCATCACGGTACCCACACAGAAAATGTCTGGGCATGTTGTGTTACCATCAAGCTATAATTTATTTAACTGACTGGGCGTAACGGTTTGAGTTGCAACGAGATCGTTGCGCATATACCGGTCATTTACAAATTCATTGCCTAAATTTATTTGAAAGGCACATATTAAATCGACCCAATGCAAGGATTATCACTTAATTTTCGTTCAAAGACGCTTTTTACGTTAGTTGATAAAATCAAATCCAGTATTGAGGGACGAATGAGTTGGGGAGATACTTTTGGCTTGGGGCTCGGTGTCAAATCCGATAAACATCTTATCGTTTGGACACCGAAAGAGACTTCAGAAGGCGATATTCTACCCGGTTTTGATTCAGAAGATGGCGAACTTACACTGAAAATGCGACCGCGTCCAGGGGCATGGGTCTCTTGGATTGACGAAGCAAAAGTCACTGCTGAAACACAAGACGACTATGACCGGGTCCACAGAAGCATACAAGAATTGGAACGGAATGCACGCCAAATCACTGAATTCGCCGATGGCGTTGTCTCGGAAATAACCATCCAAAATTTAGGAAAATCCCTAACGCTTTCTGAACTCACGCAGGATGTTTTGAAAGCACGTTTGGCAATACCGAGTACTATCAAAACCGGCGCGTATATACTCGCGCAAACTGAGGATACGCAAACTGAGGATATGCACTCCGCAACTGTTATTGTTCCGGAGCAGACCCATATCCATCGCATCCATCTCAATGAGGATGTCCTTTTTGATCGAATGCTCACACAGGACTACGGCGTACTCCTTGTTGTCCTTCGGACACATATTAAACAGTACCCGGACCTAGCTGATTTGGGCTACAGTCTAACACTGCATACCCGATTGTCTGAGGTTGCTAATAATGAAGATGAAGAGATACCGGATGCAGTTGACCGGTTTGATGCTATCCAAGTGCTTGCCACAGCGGCGGTCTACGACCCACTTGAACCGGAGACCCTCAAGTTAGAACCCGTCACGTTCAACGCACCCGCCGAAGATATTGAGAACGCGATTGCTGAGAGCTCAAAGAAGATCGAAGCGTATACGGTGAAAGCTAACCAGCAAGCCCATCAACTTATGGCACAATTCCAGCAAGGCGTTGAGACCCGTCTCAGGGCACTTGTGTTAGGACCGGGGCAGCGCGTTCACAATAAGGTATGGGACGACCTCGTGGTTCGAGAATTGCGGAGCACAATACTCGCTTTCGTTGATTTTTATGCAGCATATCTTACCGAACATTTTGAGGAGGCAGTCGCAGCGGCGAAAACCGAGGCACTCACCCAAAATATCGACGCTATGATAGAATTTTGGCAGCTACAGGATAACCAACAGTTAACTCTGAATCACCTTATTCAATCCTCTTACAAATTGGCGAATCAGGTACTTGACAGGGCTGCCGGATTGTTTCATGATTTAGTGTTTGAACAAGACTTCATTCAGACAGACCTTGTCAAACAGGTTGAACTCCTAACTTTTGAAAATAATGAACGCTTAGAGGAGATATATCTACCGCAGTGGACACGCGCAACTGTGCGTGAAAAAATGGCTGGTCTCACGCTCCGATCGACTTTGCATGCTACCCAAATCGAACGTTTGACGACTATCTGGTTGGAATTACTGGAACTCGCTAACTTTGTCAGTCAGCATAAGCAGGACTTTGAACAAGTGATTCAACCCTTAGTTGATCTCCTACTGACAGCGAAAACTGGGCAGGTGCAGCGCCGATCACAGCAAGCGCAGCAGCGAAATAGAACTGCTAATTTCCCTGGTTTTGAAATTCCTGATGACACTTTTGAGCGATTGCTTGACCATGTGAAATTGTATTTGCCAACTATAAAACAGTGGTTGGCGAACCTTCCACCGAAATCGGAGGCACAACAGCATTACGCAACGCTGTGGACTTTGGTACTTGATGGTAAACTCCGAGAACGGCTCCTGGCTGAAGTCCAACCGACGTGTGATATTAATCTCAGTGTACCAGACCAGACGAAAAGACTAATCAACCTCATGTTAGGAAGTACGCTGATTATTCAAGCCGAAAAGGACCGGAAATTGATAGAACGCAACCTGAATCGCGCAATCATCTCAAAAACCGGGCACGAATTGGCGAATATCACTACGGCGGCGATGCTGGCTATCCATGGGGATACGCTACTCGCAATACTATACGAGGAATTGCTGGCGTATCACGACACTTTAGCGAAGCGGGCAAATAGACTCACAAATGCACCCCAAAAGGGAAAAAAGCGGAAACGTGGAAACTCCCAAAATGGCGGTGCAGTAAATGTTGAGGCTGTCGCGGCAGAACAGCAGAAAGTCGAAGAACTTATGACTTTCCTAAGACCTTACCGGCAGGAAGAGGTTATCGCCACTTTAGCAACAGCCGGGCTTGATCCGCGCACTTCTAACCTTGAGGAGATTCGGAAACAGCAAGTACTTAGCTTCGATGTCAGCGATTTGCCAGCCATAGGCGAAACATGGCTTCATGAAAGCAAGAGTGTGGAAGACTATCCCAATTTGCGGATGTTCCTCCTACAAAATCAACTGCCAGTATCAACGACAGGCAGACTTCTAATGGAGTTGCGACAACACTTCTCTGACGAACTCTTCAACCACGTTTTAGGACTCATTCAAGAGGTGAAGGCACTTCAAAGCACCGACTATCAGGGCGATCTGCTGGATCAGTTTGTCGCTTATATATCTGAAAAGGTGTGGCGATGGGAATTAACCCAGATTACTGAGACGGAACTCCCGCTTTTGTTGAAGGAGAAAGTCCTCGCCTCGGCAATCTGTTATGAAAAAGAGGTCGACACCTTGCTCGAATACGTTGAACGGTACGATGAATTGGTATCCACAAAATTGGCATCAGATTCCGAAATGGACAGCCATCGTCAATATATTGAGGCGCAATTTCAAGCAATCGTTGAGACCCTTTTAGTGTAACCTAAGTTGCTACTAACAGAGGTCGGTGTTTTGCTTGGGTAATTCTGCGTATTTCAACAGCGTTTCTTAAGTCCTTTCCTCACCCCGTAGGGGTGGTATGTCTATAGAAACGGCGTATTTAAGAGACCGCACTCCGTAGAAGTACTACGTGCACAAATAGGTAGCAACTTGGGTTAGTTTAGTTTTAGGTTTCCAACGCGTATCGGTAATGTGGGAGGGGTTTGTAACCCCGAACTTGTTCTGTTTGTGGGAGGGTTTGTCACCCTGAATTACCGAAATATTTATGTAAACGAATGGATTTCCCACAAGTCCGTTATAGGGTAATACATGAAAGTAGCTTTATTGGGCAACAGTCAGCTTGCCGTTTCGGCTGCCTGGGGCTTGTGTCAATCGGAGGCGGCACACGAAATTGTCTTCGTGTCGGATGCAACATCCAACAAAAATAGGTTTGTTTCCTCGAAAGAAGATGCCCCCGGAAGACTTCGGGATCTTGTGGAGTCAAACGCGTTAAGCGCAAGTGATACCGCAATTTCATTTTCTAATGCGTTGGAAGGTTTATCTGGCGCAGACGTGATTATTCTGCTGCCACCGATGGGACAATCCGGTTTCCGTTCCGCGCAAGCGTCAAAGACAACAGGCATCGCGCTTGTCAGGCGGTTTGTCCCCGGAATCCAACAGCACGCACCGGACGCCAAGATATTGATGGCGATATCACCTGCGAATTACATCGCCGCATGGACGCATCAGGCACTCGGCGGAGGGAAAATTATGGGCCTCGGAAACGGGGCTGCTACAGCACATCTAACGGCCGAAATCGCGAAACGCGTTGAGGTCTCCGTAAAAGATGTAACCGCTTTGGTGATTGGGAGTGATTGGGAGACGTATCCGCTGCCACAATACTGCCGCGTGAACGGTATCCCTTTAGCGCAACTGATGTCTGAAGCTGAAATCGACAGTCTCTGTGGAGCGGTCTCACAGCGCTGCCCTTATACCACGCCATCGGAATATACCTTGATAAGTCATATTTTGCAGGTGGTGTCAGCGATAGCCCTTGATAAAAAGCGGGTCATGAGTGTCGGCACCCATATATCCGCTGGCGAAACATCGGTTTATCTGAACGTTCCAGCGCAAATTGGAAGCGACGGCGTAGCATCGATCGTTCCGCTTGAGTTGGATGGGCATCAGCGTGAGCAGTTTAAAAAATTAGTCACCCAGAGTGCTGAAGATCAATCTTTGTGACATTACAACGCATTGGCTTGTAGGAGCGAGTGTTTTTGATAGAGTGTTTCTTATCGCTCGCGATTTTTGAACCACAAAATTTAGTCCCTGTAGGAGCGAGCTGTGCTCGCGATTTTTGAACCACTTATGGCTGCCTGCCGATGGCTAATTGCTGATGGTTGACGGCCTCCAATAGCCGACTGCGAAAAAAACATGAGAGAAATATATCAAAAAATCCCAGAACTCATTGAATCCGATCAAGTCGCTGCCTACTGTACTGTTGTGGAAACGAAGGGTTCAACGCCACAAAAACCGGGGTCAAAGTTACTGATCCTGCCCGATCTGCGGAATATCGGCACACTCGGTGGTGGGTGTGTTGAAGCGGAGGCGCGACGACAAGCTATTGGGTTGATGCAGGGCGGAATACCACGGCTCCTTGAGTTTCAATTGGATAGCGATTATGGTTGGGATGATGGCCTCATCTGTGGCGGAAATATGAAAATCTTCATTGATCTGCCAAAGACTGAAGCGGAAGCGGAGATGTTTGAGCGGCTCCAAACGCTGAACGCCGAAAACACACCGCTTGTCTATGCTACAGTTGTGACGAGTGCCAAGCAGAATGTCAATGTCGGCATGAAGATGATCTTCGCTGCTACGGGTGAACGCATCGGCACATTAGGCGATGCGACTTTGGAAGCGGCAGTTGAAGAGGAGACCGCTGGGATCCTCGAAAACAACAGAGCGAGCGTATTTCGTGAGGACGACTCGACTGCAGTCTTCTTAGAGCCGTTACAACCGCGTCCAACACTGCTCATTGCTGGCGCAGGGCACGTCGGTCAAGCTCTCTGTCATCTCGCAAATTGGTTAGATTTCGATGTCGTCATTGTTGATGACCGTGCCGACTTTGCCTCGGCGGAACGTTTGCCAGAGGCAGACGAAATCATCATCGGTGACATCGCGACCGAACTCCGAAATTATCCGATTACCCCACTTACTTATGTTGTGATTGTCACCCGTGGGCATCAGCACGATGAATCTGCCTTACACAGCGTCGTTGAGTCGGATGCCCGATACATCGGTTTAATAGGCAGCCGCCGCAAAATTAAACTGATCTTCGACGACTTAATGGAGGCTGGAATTTCCAAAGAGAATCTCCAGCGGGTTTATGCACCGATCGGCTTAGATATTAACTCGAAAACCGTCCCAGAAATTGCTGTCAGCATTGCATCGCAGCTGATCCAGATTCGAAATGCCGCTGACAATATCCACACTTTTGACGCGCAACCCGCGCGAATGCTGACCGTTAAAGTAGCAGGAGGCGAAAAAAATGAATGATACTTATACAGGGAATGTTGACGACATCGATCAGCCAGTTGAACTGGAAGGTGTACGGCTCAATTGGGGGCCATTGGAATTTGTTCAAACGCACAGTGGACCCCGCGCCCGCCGCACCGCCAGCGCCACCGCGGAGTTTTGGGGGGTTTGGAAGCGCAATGAGGAGGCTCTCAAAACTGTTGGTATCTCTTGCGCCCGTCAATCGTCAGGCGACTGGCGGGTGGAATGGTGGAATGATATTTGTATATATGAAAATAAATCTTATGCACTTAGCGAAGTTATTGAGGCTGTAAAACATACGCTTGATGCCGTAAGCGCACACTCAGCAGAGAACAAACTCCGGTATTCCGCCACTGACCTCTACTGGCTCCTCCACGACATGCTCCGATATATCAATCAGAATGTTCCCGGAGAGTACGTCCTGCATCCGCTAAGAAAAGATACCTACCAAGTGCGACACAACGCAGAGGACACCGCAAAACGGAGTTCAAGCCGGAAACTCAAAGCAGAGGTCAACCGAACGGCAAATTATCTCGAAGAACTAACAGGCAGGCGACCCTCGTGGGGAGAAAAAGAGTAGGCACAACAATACTATTCAGTGTCAGAGTACTTATAAATCAAGGAGATATTTGCGTGAACCAAGAACCTAAAGTATCAGTTGAAGATATTGAAATGTCCGTGGATGCATTAGATGTCCAAAAAGCCGCAGACATCTTTGAAGAACACGGGTGTCTCGTCGTACGCGGTTTGATGGCACCTTATATTCAAGCAATCCATCAGGATATTGAGGCAGCCGCTGCGGAATCCATATCGCTGCTCGACAAGGCAGAACGGATTGTTGAAGGGTGGCGTACACCGAATGGCACGCTATTCCTACCAGCACCAGAAGGCTACGAACGTGACAAACAGATTATGGTGTTGTCGGTAGGTTATCAGACGAGCGCGGCGTTTTTCCAATCCGCTTTCGATGAAAATACTGCCAATATCGTCGAGGCGATCTTGGGACCGAATGTTGAAATCTTCGGCAATGGGCAGTGTCTCTATAAGGAACCCGTTGGCGGACATCCGAAGCATCTACATCAGGATTCTGCGTATTTTGAACACCGCTATCAGGGACCCGTCGGCATCCTGAGTTACGTTGTAGACACCGACTTGGTGAATGGGGCGTTACACGTCGTGCCGGGGTCACACCGACTCGGACAACTCAAGCATATTGACACGTTCTCGCATCTCGGTCTGGCAGAGGATGAATGGCCCTGGGAGAGCGCGCTCCCAGTCGAAGGCAAAGCCGGTGATTCGATCTTCTTTAACGTCAAGACCGTACACGGTTCCAAACAGAACATGTCCGACAAACCGCGTCCGATCTTCATCAACCGCTATCGTCGAACAGATGACTTTGTGATTATCGGTGGGACAACGACAGCGAATCGTGCAGAGGCAGAGAAGCGAGCTGCCGCAGCCGAGGAAGCGAAGAAATCTAATAGTGATCGAGGCTTAATGTTGCGAGGATTCCGTCCTTTTGCTGCGTAGGACAACAATAGGCAGGTAGGTAAATCTTTATTTTCGTCGGCGCGGCTTGAAACCGCGCCTATTTTTTGGGCTCCTTCCCTTCTGAAAACGATAGCTCCAGTTCCCAAATCAGGATCGTCCCATCCGCACTTCCACTCGCAAGCGTGCGTCCATCCGGACTAAATGCAACCGAATTCACCGAACTCTTATGCCCAATAAGCGTCTTTTTTAGGTGATGTGTTTCCATATTCCATAGGAAAACTCCACCTGTCCAATTTCCACCTGGGCGTGATGTAATACCCCCGCTTGCAAGCGTTGCCCCGTCCGGACTAAAGGCAAGAGCGTTTATAACATCGTTGGCATGTGGATTCCTCATGAGGACGGCTTTGCGCTCAATAGCGTTAGGATCCCACAAATAAATCCCTCCCTGTTCATCTCCACTGGCAAGTGTTCGTCCGTCTGGACTAAAAGTAACGCATTTGACAGCTGCTCTATGCTCCTTGAGACTTGCTTTCAGTTTCCGGCGACGCAAATTCCAAAGACTGACGGTTTTATCTGCACTTCCACTTGCCAGGATGCGGCCGTCCGGGCTCAAGGCAACAGAGTACACATGATGTCGATGCCCTCTGAGTGTAGCCTTATTGGGATGAGAAAAGTGCCTCCATAATCGTTGAAAGAATGAGTTGCCTGCTGCAATTTTCGGATTCCACAGCCGAACCGTTCCATCTAAACCTCCACTCACAAGTGTGTTACCATCTGGACTAAAAGCAATGCTGCTTGAATGAGGTGAGAAGCCCCTGCCAAGTCCTTTACCGTGCCCTTTGAAAGTAGTAAGGTATTTACCTGTGGCCGCATCCCACAGCAGGATCTCGGCTTCTGAATCGGAACTCTGTATGCTGATACTCAAACTTGCCAGTGTTTTCCCGTCCGGTGCAAACGCTATCGACTGAACCCGTAACGGAAACGGGTGTTCTTTGAAGAGTACTTTGAGTCTACCTGTCTCAAGATCCCACAATCTTATATTTTTGTGCCTGTGGCCACTGGCGAGTGACTTCCCATCTGGACTGAATGCAATAGAATTTACGCCAACTTTATGACCCGAGAGAAGACACCTGAGTTCCGATTTTCGGATATCTGTGGGGTCTATATCCCACAAGTAGACAGCAATTTCAGTTTGTGAAGGATAACTCTTCGCAACGAGTGTACGTCCATCTGGACTGAACATCAGACGATACAACAGCCCCTGTTCTCTAAGTGTCACCTTATGTGCCCCGGAGTCAATATCCCACAACCGAATTTCTCCATTACTTGAGACTGCAAGGATGCGCCCATCGGGGCTGAACTCGATGGATTCTGCCCGCTTCGTGGCTTAATCGACCAACTTAGGAACACCATCACTAATTTCAGTCATCTTAATGTACTCTGGATCCCCTGAGAAGGTGTTTTTCAGTTCTCCAGTGTATGGATCCCGTAACTGAACCGTATAGTTGTTTCCGCCGGCATAGGCGAGTGTTTTTCCATCGGGTGAGAATGCTAAAAGTTCATTCCAGCCCGGGGCATTAAACCTGGTCCTGATTTTTCCGGTATCCGTATCCCACAACAGAATCTCGCTGTTATTTGATCCAACGAGTACTTGTACAACCCGACTAAAAGTAATATTATTAATTTGATTAG
>VYCT01000348.1:22571-40097 GCA_009843785.1 Candidatus Poribacteria bacterium
TCTTATAGGATATTTTTTATTTCACCGGTGTAGAAGTCACACAACCTGATATCCCTATCCTTTCTACTCATAATTGTTCGTCCATCCGGACTGAAAGCTACTACGTTCACGCTTTTATGTGGTGTCCGAATTTGTCTGTATTCTCCGGTGCTAACATGCCATAACCGAATCACACCTTCATGATCACCACTTGCGAGCATCTTCCCATCTGGTCTAAATGTGACAGAAGTTACTCTCTTTGTGTGGCCTTCAAGGGTAGTTTTGATTTTTCCTGTGTGAGTATTCCCCACTTGAATTTCGTGATGTTCCCAACTGTCTCTTGAACTCGCGAATAGCTCCCAGTCAGGACTAAGGGCAGTATCGTCAGATTGTCCCTTGTGGTGCGCTGTTAATAGTCGTATCTCTTTCCCCGTTTGGGTATCATAGATCCAAATGCCGATTGAGGTGAATACGGCGAGTTGACTACTATCGGGTGAAAAATGGTATATGGGTTTCCCTATAGTATTATGGATTGTTCCCTTCCCCAGTCGCATTTTTGCCCCTTCAGGCAATTCCCATCGCGTGTAGTCTTCCGCGAAGGTGTGTGGAAGAAAAAGTGTGTTGATGAACAGCACGGCAGAGATAAAAGGAAGTGTCGATTTCATAGGTTGGATACTCCTCAAGGAACACTTGTGGAGTTATATACCAAAATCCAATTGTCGTTATCGTGATTAACCTAACTGATACAACATCAGATAGATAATCACGCCTGTTACCGAGACATACAACCAAATCGGGAAGGTAATTTTCGCAATGCGACGGTGTGCATCAAACCGTTCACGCCATGCCAAGTAAAGCGTACGCAACGCCAACGGCACGATGACGAACGCTAAGATGATATGCGAAATCAGGATGGTAAAGTAGACAGGACGAATCCAGCCTTGTTGTGTAAACGGCTTTGACCCCGCATTGGCGTGATAGATAACATAACTGATAAGGAAAAGCACAGACACACCGAATGCCGCGAGCATACAGTTTTTATGTGCCGTAATTTTCCGCTGCCGAATGAGGATATACCCAATTGTCAGCAGGATGCCGCTGATTGTGTTTAGTGTTGCATTGACCGTCGGTAGATCTGAGATCTCAAGCACATTTTCCTCCTATGTCTTTGCTTCGGCACAACGGCGTGTGCTTACGACTTTCTACCGGGGCCACCGGTAGGCTTGCGCACCCTTAGAATTCTCTAACGCAAATTCCCACCGTTGACACCACGTTTCATATTGCGTGTTACCGGCTTCAGGGCGCAGACGACTCCGCATCAGAAACGCAGGATAGAACGGACGACCCGTCGGTTGATAAACATCGTGATACCGTAGATCGAAACTCCACCGGACACTCTCCGATTCGTTCGGTTTCGCACTATGGAGCGTGTAGTTGTGAAACAGAATAACGCCACCCGCACGGATCGGCAACGCTTTCGGTGTGAGATCAGTCGGTTGATGTTCCGGTAGAACTGTCAATCCTGCCTCGTTCCAATCGTGTCTGAAAAGCCCCATCTTATGACTGCCCGGCATCACTTGTAGGCACCCGTTTTCTAACGTCGCGTCCACAATCGGAATCCAGACGGTAAGCATAAAATACGGATCCGTATCGGGCCAGCACACACCTGCGTCCTGATGCCAAGGTGTCGGTGCCCGTTGTGAACTCTTTTTTGGCAAAACCGCACGGATATGTTGAATCGGGTTGCAGATAATCTCGGTACCGACAAAAGACTCCGCGATGTCCAGAATTTTCGGATTTTTGAGGAAGTTGAAAGTCGCCTCGCCGCGTGCCTGCATAATATCCAGATTCGCTGTTACCTCTTGTGCCTCGTTTGCAAGGTGAAGCAGGCGTTCCGTGAAGGGTTTATCGGCGTGTGTGTCGCTAACCTTCTCTTCCGAGTGTAATTTCTCGGCACGTTCTGCGATAATGCCCTCGTACTCAGCAATCACAGGCCCCAGATCGTTTTCATCAAGTACATCTTCAAGCAGTAGATACCCGTTGTCATGGAAAAACGAAACATGAGATTCGGTTAAACGCATAATCGCGTCCTCCTTGCGTTATAGACTATCCCCACCGCTGTTCCGGCGGATCGAAGACGAACCCGTGGAAAAACTTCCGCTGTTCCGGCGAAAGTTCTTTGTTATAGAAATCTTTGGAATACCCCCAGTGTTCTTGTGAGGCGATCATCCACGGGTGCTCATAAGCGTAATAGAGCATTTCACGCCTGCCCTCCGGTTTCGTGAAGATGCCAGCGGAATGCCAGACGGCGTTGTGGAACAGAATCGCACTCCCGGGTGGCGCACACACTTCAAGTGCCCCCGGATATTCGTATGGATACCGCAGATCTTCATGGTTTGGGTCATACATCGCCGTGTGGCTTCCGGGTATGAGCCACAGGTTCCCTTGTCCGCCTTCTGTCATGTCTGTCAGATAGTAACCGATTTTCAGTTGTAAAAACGGAATTGGACGTAGATTCCGATAGCCTTCATCATGTCCATCGATGTGCCACCCCATCGCACGTTCTATCAACTCCGAACCGTCTTCAACGATGGCATCCGAGGCGTGGTGGTGCGGCATCTTATTGAGCAATCCTGTGACGTACGGCAAAATCGGCTGCCAATCCAAGAGTTCCAAGAACGCCGGATGGTCGCCGAGGATATAGAAGATGCGGGTGCTTTTTTCGCCGTGAATGTGGGTCATTCCGGTTTGCGGTAACCCATTCTCCTCACGCTCCCGCCGCATCTCAATAGATTCAGCGAGGGCATCTCTGAGCGTTGCAACGTGCGAAGTCTCAAGAAAATTCTCCAAGACGAGATAGCCGTTGTTTTCAAAGAAAAACTTTTCGGCATCAGTCAATTCGTGTGGCATGTCGTAACCCCTCTTTTCTGTCACTGGTGAGGTTCTCAGTTTAAATCGAACAGTTCTATGGCGTTTTCACTAAAAATTCGTGCTTTATCTGCTTCAGGGATAAGCATCTCCTCAATTAAGCGGACAAACCGTGGCATATCCACCCACGGATGGTCTGTTCCAAACAGCAGACGATTCGCACCGGAAAACTCGTAGGCGTATTGCAGTGCTTGTGTTGATGGCGATACAGTATCGAAATAAACCCGTTGTAGATACGCACTCGGGGGTTGTGTTATGTTATCTCTCGCCCTACCTAATACCTCGGTCTGATGGTCAATCCTACCGCTCATATAGGGTAGAATACCGCCAACGTGCGGCATCACGAGTTGTAGATCAGGATGACGTTCAAGAATCCCGCTCAGAATCAATCGCAGCAGTGCAAAACTGTTATCCACTTGTAAGCCCATCATACCGATCATCCAATGATCTTTGATCGCTTCTCCCCACGTCGGGACGGTCGGATGCATGACAATTGGCATCTGTAATGTTTCGGCATGCGCGTAGATAGGTTCAAACTGTGGTGAATCAACGGATTTCCCACCAATATGCGAATAGAGCATTATCCCTCGGAAACCGAGCGGCTTCACCCGTTCTATCTCTGTGATGGCTTCATCTGGGTTCTGCCACGGTAGACACGCCAATCCTGCAAACCGATCTGGGTATGTATCCACGAGTTCAGCGATGGTATCGTTGATCGCTTGCGCACCTCTGTGCCCTAATTCGGGCGCGAGCATACACGGCGGCGGTATATTGGTGCTGAGCAGTGCCATGTCAACACCTGCGTCGTCCATGTCTTCGAGTTTGCGTTTCGGATCGTATGCCTCGTTTTGTAGCCGAAATGTTTGGACATCGCCGTACGTGACGACAGCCTCGCTGCCACTACGAATCACTTGGGGCGGATGCGGGTTCTGCGCGAGGATTTCAATATAGGCGTTTGGAAATATATGGCTCTGACAATCGATTCGCATGTTTCCGGTAACGGAAGCGTCCTTATTCCTTGAATTCTGCGATGACTTTGCGTATACCTGACAATGCATTTTCTGCAGCAGTTACCCGAGATTCAAGTTTTGCAATCCACGCGGCTTTTTCAGCAGAGAGTGTGTTCTGTTCCTGTTCTGGCGCGGGGCCGCTCACGGGGGACTTTTTAGTGGCACCGGGTTGCTGGTTAGTTTTGGGTACCGCTAACGTTGCCTGTAGTTTCCGCCACGGCTTCTGAAAACTGAAATCCTCTCTGAGTTTATCAATGCGGACGATAGTGAAGACGCGCGTTGTCTTGAACTCAGGATGGTAGTCAACTGTCAAGGCACTAATGCCGGGTCCGATCTTCTCTTTGTAGCGGGGGTGCATCTGCAGCAGTTTCATGACCATTTTATGCTCTGTGCCCTGTAGAGGTTCTTTCAGGGGCGCGGTATCCCGAATCGACTCGAAGCGTTTTTGGATGGCTTCAGTACTTTCAAAAGTTTCTCCTGCAAATTCAATCACTGTTTTATTCTCCTTGCCTCAAGAAATTTCCATAAATTTTATCAATCTTCCCGTCAAGACCCTGCCTTTAGGCAGTGGGTGGTATCACATCTTTTAGTATGCCATATCTAACTGTTTTTTTCAAGAGTCTTTTCCAAATTTTGGGAAGGGTGTGTAAAGTTTTCGTCACTATGCGTAGGGGCGAGGTCCCCTCGCCCCTACGGTGTTGGCGATTCCCAAGTATGAACAACCTTTGACAAAATATTACACTGTTCATTTCTACATGTTGCGCGCTGCTGGCCACTTAATCACATAATTAGATGGCACTTCACGAACGAACATGGACGCAGCGCGATTCCGATCTCCGGTGCGATAGGTCGTAGACGACAGATAGAGTTGGTTTTGCGCGCGGGTCATGCCGACGTAGAAGAGCCTACGTTCCTCTTCAATTTCTGCTTCCGTGATGTTCTGCCGCCACATCGGGAAACTTCCCTCCTCCATGCCGAGAATGATAACGACCGGAAATTCTGTGCCTTTCGCGGCGTGTAACGTCATTAAAGTCAATTGCTCGGTTTTATCGTCGAGTTCATCGATATTGGTGAGCAACTTCTGGTAATCCAAGAAATTGGTGAGCTGATGCTCGGCATTCACGGATTCAAAATGGATGGCCGCGTTCATGAACTGAATACGGCGTTGCCGCCATTCAATATCTTCTCGGAAGTCCGGGACAACGGTATCTTGTAGTTCTTCCATATATGCTATCGCTTCTGCTGCTGCTGCTGCTTCAAGCGGTAGACGATCCGGCAGTACAGCGTTGTGTGTCTGCACAAAACGCTTCGCAGCATTGAGAAGCGCATCAATCTCGGTCGTAGGAGCGATCTCCGGTCGCGATCCTTCTGTTTCTTCTGTTGAACGCGCCTCCGTTTTGGCGAGGATACCAACCCCTACAAGTGGTAGAAGTTCGGTGAGGGATTTCACTTCACGTTTGTAAGCATCGATTTTGATGAGTTCTTTGAAAATTTCTCTATTGACTCTAACATCTTCTAAGGCGCCGTGTAGACGACCGTGTTCAATCTCGAATTTTTCGGCAAGTGCGCCCATGCTACACCGTTGTCGCGGGAAAAGTCTACGGGCTGTGGCGAGCGTATCGTAGTGTGGCGCGGATAAGTCGCTTTTCAAGTATCTTCTAAGGTCTCGCGCAAGAATTGGATTATCATATTCCGCGACATTATGCCCAATCAAAATCCGATCTTGGATAAACCCAGAAAATTCGGGTAATACCATCTCAATGCCGGGTGCGTTTTTGACGGTCTCTGCCTCAATCTGATGAATGCGTGTGGCTGCGCGGGGAATATGTCCGCCTGGTGGTTTTACCAAGCAGTGGTACCGCTCTACTTCATCCCCGATGACGCTGAGACGGTGCGCGGCGATCTCAACAATTTCTGCTGTTTTTGGGTTGATACCGGTTGTCTCCAGATCATAGACAACCATATCCGCCATATTTGGACTTTCAAAGCGATTAATAAGACGTTGGCAAAGTTTGAGTGCCGCGATGCTCCGAACACCTTCGGTGTCGAGGTGAATTACATCGCTGTCCGATGTCCTTGCCGGGTTTCCGATGAGAATGACCCGCGTGTCCCGTTCTTTTTCGCCAAATTCTTCAAAATCACCAATAAGCAGATGGACACCGTTGTCGAGCTGCGGCGGTCTATTTGCGTTAGGCGGTAAGAATTGGAGTTGCGCACTCTGGTTGAGATACGTTTCAAGCGTCTGGTGAATGATGTGCGCAGCACAATACTCGTCGATGCCGTGGCAGGCAGTAATCTGAATGGGTTCATCAAGGTCAAGGGCACTATAAAGAACATCCTGCGCGGTCACAAGGTTCGGCAGCTCAGGCTGTTTCTCAATAACTTCCAGCTCTTCTGCGCGGTAAGGCGAACGAGAGCGTTCCAAAGCGTCAAAGAGTGTCTGAATGATCTTATCAATCTTCGCGTCTTGGATGTCAGCTGACAGGTTCTCAAGTTGCGTCCAGAACCGGCGGACGTTTCGACGGGTCAAGGGACCGATATCTTCAGCGTATGCCTCAATATTTCTCAAGAGTTCTATGAACGCAATGTGTTTGCGCTGTGCGAGCCACTTGAGACGCACCCATGTCAAATCGTCAATACAGGTTTCAGGGAAATTGATTGCTTGTTCCAGATCTTGCGGGAGCTGCCACTGGATAAGACGCAGATACGCGAGAATGCTTTTGCTATTGCCTTCGCCAAAGGAGTTCGTCGGTAGAATCCGCTGGAATTTGATGTCTGCCCGTAGCAACTGTTCCGCCAAAACATCAGCGAGTTTGTGTGTTCGGTAAAAAACCGCAATATCGCGATAAGAGTAGTTGCGCTGGGTTACCAAGCTCTGGATGACATTAATGATACCCAGTGCTTCTGCTATCGGTGTGTCAAAAGTGTAGTGAAAAATGTCGCGTCCGGCATCTTTATGGGTTCTGAGGGTGTGCTGTTTTTGTCGCTCAGGGTTTCTGGAGATGACTTCTTCTGCGGCGCGTAAAATTTTCTCGCTACACCTGTAATGATCGTCCAGTTCGACGGTTCGCGGGTCGAAATCCGTTCTGAAATTGTCAATATACTCTGGGTTTGACCCGCGCCAACTATAGATAGACTGGTCTTCATCGGCGACGACCATGAGATTATACGCCGGTGCGGCACAGAGCAGTTGAAGTAGATGGTACTGCACGCGGTTCACATCGTGAAATTCGTCAACAAGAATGTAGGAGATTTCCTGATGATACGCTGCTTTTACTGCTTCTACGCCTAAGAGTTCGACGGTTTTCAGCTGAAGATCATCGAAATCAAGGGCATCGTATTCGTCGAGTTTATGCTGGTAGATTTGCAGCACACTTCGGATATTTTCAATAGTCTCAGAGTCGTAAATATCCGTCTCATCTACTGCATCAACAGGGTTCTGTAGTTTACATTTAGCATCGCTGATAATGTTTCGTAGCAACCATGGTGGGTAGTCGTCAGCGTTAAGACTCAGTTCTCGGACGCTTTCTGTTAAAATCTCGTCTTGGAGTTCTTGGTCAAAGATGGTGAAATTCTCGCTCAGTCCGATCTTCAGCGCATGTTTGCGTAGCACTTTGACACAAAATGCGTGGAACGTGCAAGCCTTAACGCTGGATCCGTGTGGCTCACCAATCTCGGTATTGATGCGTTCCTGCATCTCTTCGGCAGCCTTATTCGTAAACGTAATCGCCAAGATCTTCTCAGGTCTGATATTGTGTTCGCGGATCAGATGTTCAATGCGGTGTGTGATGACTTTTGTTTTGCCAGTACCAGGGCCTGCAATGACGAGAAGGGGACCGTCTTTATGTGTTACCGCTTCTATCTGTTTCTCATTTAAGCCGTGCAAGGTGTTCATCGGGTTCCCTCCCTACATTCTACCAGGAGAAATTTGTGCGTTTTTTATCGCCGATGTGATATAATATTTGCGTTGGAAAGTATAGTACTAATAAGTAATTCACCACTACTCATAACTGCGATTATTATACCTTATTCAACGCAAAAAAACAAGGCTTTTTGCGGATAGAAGAGGCTGTTGACTTTGTTTTTTAGGGTATTGGATAGGAAAGTCTTGAGTTCAATTTTCTTTTATAACATTAGCGCGTGGATTGTACAAGATAATGAAAATTTTCCGTGATTAGTGACGTGTTATGTTCTTGAGTAGAGGAGAACGCGATGAAATTACTTGATACTGTTGCTCTAATAGTAGATATGCCTGCACTTAATTTATACCGTGGACAGGTCGGCACAATTGTTGAGGAATATGAACCCGGCGTATTTGAAGTTGAGTTTAGTGATCTGCAAGGTAGAACGTATGCTTTGGAAACGTTAGAGGCATCTCAACTCATACTGCTCCGGCATCAACTGCTTGAACAAAGAAAGTCCGCTTAGTGCTTGTGTTTGTTGGATTAATCCTATGTAACGGCACACGACGTGTGCCGTTACTATTTTAAGTATAATCGCATTAGGCGTGCCTAATACTTTAACCGGACTTACGCAGAAAGCGCGCCTCCTAAAAACGATGAATCGCGTAAGTCTTATATAACTTGAAATATGTGACAACGCACAGCGTGCGTTTACAATGTATAGGAGAAAAATGAACTATTTGAACGTGTTGAAAAATGCAACTTCTTTGGTCTTCGGACTCTTATTAATCTATATCTGTGGCTGTGATCGGGTTCAGGATATCATTGTCTCTGAACCACAAGACACGATGAAGGCTGCCCCAATTCGGGTAAGTGTTGTCTATCCGGGCGACTGCCTTGGCGATTCTTCTTACTGCGATGTCCTCTATAACGGTGTCCAGAAAGCCAAAGCGGAGCTTAGCCTTGAGATAACCGAAATAGAGAGCAATTTCGAGACATGGGATATGCAGCTGCAAGCCGCTGCTGGAAATTCAGGGCTCGTTATCACTTCCGGTTATCAAATGGCAGCCCCGGTTTCACGCGTGGCACCAGAATTTCCAGACGTTATGTTTGTCATTTTTGATGCCGCGGTGGATCTGCCGAATGTGGTTTCTTTCACCCATCGAGTCAACGAAGGGACCTTTCTCGTCGGCGCGATTGCCGGATTAAAATCGCGGACAGGAAAGGTTGGTTACATCGGTGGCGCGGATGTTCCATTACTGCACGAATTTGAAGCCGGTTACCTCGCCGGGGTCAGGGCTGTCAATCCGGACGTTGAGATCGTCAGAGGTTATGTCGCTGATGATCAACAGGGTTTCTACGATCCAGTCAAAGGACAGGAAATTGCAACAGCTCAATACGATAGTGGTGTGGACGTGATTTACACGATGGCGGACCAATCCGGATTCGGTGCCGTTGAAGCCGCGAAACTCGCGGAAGACAGATATGTGATATGGAACTACATGGATATCACCGATGTCGCACCGAGCATCATCCTAACAGGGCTGCGCGTCGGAATCGACGAGTCCGCGTATAAGGTTATTCAGGAGTTCGCTGCTGGGAATCTGATGGCTGGTGTCCGCTCTCTTGGTCTTGCTGAAGACAATGTTGGCTATCTTTTTGGTGAAGGCAACAAGGGTTTGATCTCTGATGATATCTTAGAAAAGGTTAAAGCATTGAAGGCGAGCATCATAGCTGGTGAGATTACTGTTCCAACGGTACCGGAACTTGAGATTCAAGCGACGACATCGGATGATGAAGGCGCAGAAATATCACCAATTGCACCGTAATCTCTATTTTCGCTCTTTGTTTGCTGGCGAGGTTTTCAACCTCGCCACATAAAATTACGGCTTGGTATCGGTATTAACGGGTGGTTCGTCGTTGTCAATAAACCGTTCAATCGTGTTAATTGTTGCTGGACTCGTACGGAAGTCGGCAACCCACGGTTCACGAAAGTATGCCTGCTTTTCACGCGGTAAGGCGGAGAGTACTTCAGGTGGGGTCTTCAGCCGATGCCAATGCGTTGCGAGATGCGCGTAAGCGTTGAGTACTGCCACACGCGGTGTCTCCCGCTGCCAGACGGGCCCCGCATGACACAGGTTTTCCGTAAAGAAAATCGCACTGCCAGCCGGACATTCGTATGTCATCAAAAACGGACTCCGTTTCCCTTCCTCTAACGACATGTGATCCGAATGCATCGGAAAGTTGGACTTGTGGCTACCCGCTATGAAGTGTGTCCCACCGTCTTTTTTACTGACATCTGTGAGTTCAAAGACGACACGCACCATTCCGGCGTGAATCCGTCCGTTATTGACGCGGTACCCGAAAATCGGATCCCCTTGTTGCGGGCCACCGCCGTGAAGTCCACCGTGTGCCTGTCCTTTTTCTCGCCAGACCGAAGAACAGTTCTCTAACCGAACATCAGGCCCAATGATCTCGTGTAAGACATCAAGCACCTTTGGATGATCAATCAGGACATTTGCAGGACCTCCCGGCACAGCACGTTGTTCAGGTGGTAACGATTCAGGATTATGGTGTATCCTCTCGATCTGATCGACGATTGCGTCCACTTCATCGCGTTCAAGGATCGCAGGACGCACGAGGAATCCGCTCAAGTCAAATCGAAATTTTTCTTCATCAGTCATGGAATTTACATCTCCTTGTTGCTATTTTTCAGCATGCACCTTCTGAACAGCATCAACCAGTTTATCCGCGCCAAACCGCACAACATCTGTTGCTGGTAACCCTGTTTCCGCTTCTGCCGCTTTTATCGCCTCTTGTGCTTCAACTTCGGAGAGATCGAAACAGTTTAATGCCAATCCAATCACTTTGGCGGGTTTAATCGGTGCAGCCAACGTCTCATAGTGGGCAATCATCTCGGTTAACGATGGGAGTGGAACGGTATACCGAGCAACTGTATCCCGTGAGGGTTGATGACAAAAGATCATCGCATCTGGTAGACTGCCGTGGAGTAGACTTAACGTTACACCTGAGTACCCAGGATGTACCAGCGAGCCTTGCCCTTCAACGATAAGCAGCTCGTGATTTTTCGCCCCTTCAAGCACAATCTCCTCCGCGGCACCAGCGGTAAAATCAGAGACGACAGCATCGATCGCAATTCCCCAACCCCAAACCATGATCCCATTCTGTCCCGTCGGGCAAAATTCGGCGTTCACACCACGTTCCCGCGCAGCACGTGTCACCTCTATACCAGAGAGCATCTTCCCGACACGGCAATCTGAGCCGACAGTCAGGATAACCGTAGCGTCAACCTCGTCGGCTTTGCACGTCGCGACAGGTAAATCGGCAGGCGGTTTTCGGGCATCCCATAGAACCACATCGTGTACCGCTGCCAGTTCGGACAGTTCCGCGTCTTCGCTCAGGAATTGGTGAAGTCCGCTCATAACGTGTAAACTGCTGTGTATTGCCTCGTTAAGGATTGCACGCCACGGATGTGGCAATTCGCCGCCGGGTGGCGCAATGCCGATAGCAAGCATCGTCGGATTGAACCGCATCGCTTCAGCGAGGTCTCGGACAACTGGAATGCCTTCGCCTATCTCAATGACTTCGCTAACATCTCGACCCGCATTGTCGCTGTCGATGACTGCCACCACGTTGTCAGGAAGATAACGCACCAGAACTGTGGCGGTCTTTGATTCGAGGACACCAAACGAGCCTTCGGCAAGAATCGCTATTTTATGTGATTTCGGTTGTAACTGTTTTTCCATTTTTTGTGTTATCATTTCAGGCAGAATGATTATACTTGTAGATTAACACAAATCCCAATCAATTTCAAACTGAAAACCGATAACTGAAAACTGATAACTATTAAAGAAATTGCCGGAGATACCTGCCCCCGAGCGCAAAACCCTCTAATCCGGGTGCTCCTCGATCCTCGTTTTCGACACATAACACATAATCATAACCGGATTCTTGCAGCGCACCGGTGATCGTTCCCCAATTCAGTTGTCCGCGTCCAGGGACACGATATTGCCACCACCAGTTCCCGATAATCCCTTGCCGGAACTTCATGCGCGGACTAATTTCGCAATCTTTTACGTCGGCATAATACCACTTACCGTCAAACATACGGATCGCATCCTCAGCGGGTAAAATCCCCATCCATAGCCAGTGGGACGGGTCACAGGACAACCCCAGCGAATCTGATGGAATCGCGTCAAGGATCCGTTCCCACATTTCAGGATTACAGGCGATGTTACCCATCCGGACAGCGCAATCTAAGGCAAGCTGCACGCCTTTCTCTTCAGCGAAGCGGACGACAGGACTCCACATCTCCTTGAACCGTCCGACGAGTTCAACCGATCTGTCGCCGGGATTCCCCGGTTCCGAAGAAAACTGTCCATAAAAGTGCCAACTGACGGGACTCCCGGCATACGTGACCACGACTGGCGCACCGAGGATAGAAGCCGCTGCAATGGCTTGCATCAGTGTATCACGGGCACTTTCCCGATTTTCCGCGTCATCGTCAAGGAGGTTACAGTGCGAAGTCAAGGCAGCGAGATAGATACCGTTGGCACCTAAAATTTCCTTGACCGCTTCGCCACCGGATTGTATAATGGCACTCGATTCAAAAACGCCGGTAGCATTCGGACGGATTGCGTCAAATCCGTTCGCTTTTGCCCACGCTGCGCATTCAGCAAGGCTCCAACCGCCGTCGCCTGCGCTGGTGCTAAAACTTAAATCCATGATTTTCCCCTTAAGGTATTGAGGACTGTCTACGTATGCAAATTCTATGTGAAGATAATATTACCGAAAAACTGTATTCGCTTTATAATCAATTGCTTGCGCAACACGGTGACCGTAAGTGGTGGCCCGCAGATACGCCGTTTGAGGTGGCACTCGGTGCAATTCTAACACAAGCGACATCGTGGCGCAATGTCGAAAAAGCGATGGAGAATCTCAGAAACGCTGGCGCCTTTACAGCTGAGGAGATAGCCTCCATCAGCCAAACTGCGTTAGAACAATTGATCCGACCGTCGCGTTACTTTCGTATGAAGGCACAGAAGGTGCGCGCATTTGTCGATTATATCACAGAACGTCCCATGCATGTAATGTTCGCACAGGATGTTCCCCAATTACGCGAAGAACTGCTCTCTATCTACGGTGTCGGTCCCGAAACAGCGGATACGATTATCCTCTACGCCGCAAGTAAACCGAGCTTTGTTGTTGATTCGTATACTTACAGACTTTTTTCGAGATTAGGATGGATTGAAGGCAAATATAATTATGCGAAACTTCGGGCTATGTTTATGGACAACCTTCCGCACGATGTGGAGCTGTTCAACGAATACCACGCACTGATTGTTCGGCACGGTGCCAGGGTCTGCCACAAGAGAACCCCGAGTTGTCAAGAGTGTCGGCTACGAGAATCGTGTGAATATTACAATGCGTCTGAGCAAGAATCTTAGTGTGGCGGAGATTATGACACTGGAGGGTAGCAATCCGAACAAAGAGGCGTTGATCGAACAACGGAAATGTTTGGGCTTAGTAGACAGGGTATCGCCTACGTGTCGCGATGTTGGAGTTTTTCAAAGAAATCTGCTGCGCCTATAATCGGGATATCCAATTCTACGGCTTTCGCGTATTTACTACCAGCACCTTCGCCAGCGATGAGGTAATCCGTCTTGCTCGTCACACTTGATGCAACTTTACCCCCCCGTGCCTTAATCTCCTTAGATGCTTCCGTGCGGGTCATACCTTCAAGACTTCCCGTAACAACGAACGTTTTCCCACTAAAGAAGCTAGCAGTCACCGCGCTCGCTTCCGGGCGGATAGATGCTGTTTCTACCTTAAAACAGTGTAAACCGGCTGCCCGCAGGTTGTCAAGCAACGATTGATTTTGTGAAAAGAAATTGACAACGCTTTCCGCTATCTGCGGACCAATACCATCTATTGATTCAATCTCTTCCGGTGTCACTGTGCTCAGCACATCTAAGGATAAAAAGTGTTCAATGAGCAGCTCAGCGACAGTCTCGCCGACATGGAAGATGCCGAGTCCGAAAAGTACTTTCTCTACAGGTGCTGTCTTGCTCTGTTCGATTTGGTAGACAAGGTTACCTGCAGACGGGACACCCATCCGATCCAATTTGCTTAACGGTTCTACTTCCAAAGCGTAGAGATCGGCAACATCGCGAACCAGTTCTTTATCCACTAATTGATCAATCGTCGCGGGACCGAGACCTTCAATCTGGAGCGCATTACGCGAAGCATAGTGTGCAATACGTCGTTTCAGTTGTGCGACACATGCCATGTTCACGCACCGAACTGCAACCTCGTCTTCAGTACGTTGGACAGGCGTATCACACACCGGACACCGATCTGGAAATACGAAAGCGATTTCATTGCCGGTCCGGTCTGCTGTCAGGACTTCAACGATTTTAGGGATGACATCTCCGGCACGCTCAAGCACAATCCGATCGCCGATACGGATGTCTTTCGTTTGAATCTCTTGCTCATTGTGTAAGGTAGCATTCGTAATTGTCGCACCCGCGAGTGTCACAGGCTCCAAAATCCCAACAGGTGTCAGAACCCCCGTGCGTCCAACCTGTACATCTATTCTTTCAATGGTCGTCGTGGCTTGCTGCGCATTGAACTTGTAGGCGATTGCCCAGCGTGGGTATTTAGCGGTCGCTCCGAGTTCATGTTGGTAGGAGAAGCGGTCAACTTTTACGACGATACCGTCGGTCTCGTAACGGAGTTCATGGCGTTCTGTTACCCAGCGTTCGTAATAGTTTTGAACATCTTCTATTGATTTATGGCAGTCAGTATGTTGATTACACTTCAATCCCCAACGCTTCATCAGTTCGAGCGATGCTGTATGCGTTGCGAATTCAACGCCTTCCGCGTGATTGAGGGTATAGATGAAAATATCTAACGGACGAGAAGCAGTGATAGACGCATTTTGCAGGCGTAGCGAACCGGCAGCGGCGTTCCGAGGATTCGCGAAAGGCGGCTCACCTTCTGCCTCGCGCTGCACGTTAATGTCATTGAGCCGATCCTTTGGAATGAAAACTTCACCACGGACTTCTAACACTGTCGGGAACGGTGTTTCTGTTTCAACAAGCCGCAACGGTACAGAACGGATCGTTCGCAAATTGTCGGTTATATCCTCGCCATACTCACCATCGCCACGCGTAAGCCCTCGCGTGAGTACCCCATTCTCATAGATTAGCGAAACACCTAAACCGTCTATCTTTAATTCCGTAACATATTCAACAGGTATATCTTCTAACAACCGCCGGACGCGTTCATCGAATTCGCGCAGCTCCTGTTCATTGTAACTGTTATTCAGACTCAGCATCGGATTGCGATGCGGTATGCGGGTACCTAATACGGCACCACCACCGACGCGCTGCGTCGGAGAATCTGATGGGATAGGTGCGTCAGTCGCTGCTTCGAGTGCCTCAAGCTTCTTCATAAGCACATCGAATTCAGCATCGGATATCTCCGGCTGGTTTTCGATGTAATATTTGTGCTCATGCTGGCGTATCAACGCCCTCAGATCCTCAATCGCTGTTCGCATAACACCTTTGTCCAGTTTTAGAAAAATTGTAAGCAACCTGGACCGGCCACAAATAAACTATTTGCGTCACTGCGTATGTGCAGACAAATTGTTTGCAACGGTCAATCGTCGTTGGCGCGTAAAAGTGCGGGGGCGCGTATACCCTTCGCCTGTCGGTCCCGCAATCGTCATTGCTAAGAAGCCTTCGCCTTCCAGTCCGCAGGACGCGTAAGACGGAGCATTGATAACCACAACGCTGCAATCCATCACTTTGTTGAATTGCGTAATCCGTTGGGTATTATTGGTGTGGAGCACCGCAGTGTGTCCACGGCCACCTTCTGCTCTGACAGCACCTGCCAATGCTTCATCGAAATCGCGACACCGAACGACGGGAAGAATCGGCATCAGGTATTCATTGATGACAAAGTTGTGGTCTGCTGGAACTTCTACGACAATCGCCACTGTCCCCGCAGGCGCAGTGATACCCGCAGCGTTTAAAATAGTCGTCGCGTCTTTACCGATGTATTCCTTGTTTGATTCACCGTTTTCGCTGACGACTGCCTCTAAATCCTGAAGCTGACTTGCGTTCAACAGATGACCGTTGTTCTGGGTGAGTTCCTGGACCGTCTCGTTCGCAACAGATTCAATGACAAAGAGTGCTTTCTCACCGATACAGAGCAGGTTGTTGTCGAAGCTGGTGCCTGCGATGACATGCTTTGCCGCTTCCTGAACGTCCGCGGTTTCATCAATAATCGCCGGTGGGTTGCCGGGGCCCGCAGCAATCGTCTTTTTACCACTTGATAGTGCTGCCTTGACAACCGATGCACCACCGGTAGCGACGAGCATCGCGATGTCAGGATGCTCCATAATCTCTTTGGCTGTTCGTAAACTCGCATTTGCCACAGAGGTGAGCAGATTCGGCGGAGCACCTGCCTTAACGATCGCCTCATTGATGACGTGCATCGTCTCTTCGGTGCAGTCCCGCGCGTTTGGATGCGGACTAAAGACGACAGCGTTTCCCGCCGATAGCATTATAATCGCGTGGTTAATCACCGTTGATGTCGGGTTCGTGGTAGGTGTAATTGAATTAATAACGCCAAATGGAACGTATTCAATCAGAAGTGTTCCAGAATCACCCGATATCGCTTCTGAGAGAAGATCCTCCACACCGGGTGAAAGTGTTACGGCACCCTCGTTCTTCATCACTTTGTGTGCCACATTGCCCATGTTGGTATCTTGTACTGCTAAATCCGCAAGACGTTCCGCATTCGCAAGCGAGACCGTTTTGATCGCTTCAATGATTTCTCGTCTTTTAGCAAACCCGAGTTTAACGAATGCTGCCTGTGCTGTTTTCGCTGCTGCGATAGCCTCCGCCACTGTCGCGAAAACCCCCGCCCGGGAAGAAGTACTCGCACTGGCAGAGAGTGTAGGTTGGACGGTTGTAGAGCCGCCTTGTTGCAGCGTTTTTAAAACTTGGGAGACAATCTCTTCAATCTGTTTTTCGTCAATTTGTGCCATTCAGCCCTCCAGTAACTCATCGGAGAACATCGTAAAACCACTGGGCGGCACCTTAGATATGGGAACCCGTGGCAATGTTAACATGTTCTCTGGTAAAGCGGAGTAGGGCAAAGGCGAGAAAGTCATCCCTCGCCCTACACAACCGATTTATTTGCTACTACTCTTCGACTCTTCTGAGCCACCACCGAGAATAGTTTCCACATCTGCATGTGGGCGAGGGATGACGTGTACCGACACCAATTCGCCGACCGCTTTCGCAGCTTCTGCCCCAGCATCCGTCGCGGCTTGCACCGCACCGACATCTCCGCGAACCATGACAGTGACAAAACCGCCACCAACCTGCTCTTTTCCAACTAATTTGACATTTGCGGCTTTCACCATGGTGTCGGCAGCTTCAACCGCTCCGACGAGCCCGCGTGTTTCAACCATTCCTAATGCTTCATTACGCATGTAGATAGACTCCTTATCTGTCTGTAGAAAATAAAATACAAGGCACCCCGCAGCGCACCACCGATATGTGTTTGTAATTCTGCGATAGTGTGGGTACGCGCGCGGCCCCCTTGATCAAATGTGTTCGTTAATAATGATACTACAAAATCCGTATTTCTGCAAGTCAAATTTTAGGGGT
>VYCT01000350.1 GCA_009843785.1 Candidatus Poribacteria bacterium
ATAACAATCCGTTTACGAGTTTGCCGTCAGGGGTCTTTGATGAACTCACGGCACTGATAACACTCAATCTGGCGTACAATGCTATCAGCAATGTCTCTGCACTTGAAAATATGACCGCACTGACACATCTCTATCTGTCTGGCAATCCAATTTCGGATTATGGTCCCCTGAGTCGCCTCAAGGCAGCCATCGATGCGATTGAGGATCATCCGGGTATTTTCATTGATATTGATATTAATAACAACATACCTGTCTTCACCGATGGCACCAGCACCGCACGTTCCATCGCAGAAAACACGGCTTCAGGCACAAACATCGGGGATCCTGTGTCAGCTACAGATGCGGATACCGATGATCCGCTTGCCTACACACTCGGGGGCACCGATGCCGAATCGTTTAGCATCGTCAGCACATCGGGGCAGCTCCAAACAAACGCAGCATTAGATTATGAAACGCAGTCAGCCTATACAGTCACTGTCGATGTTGCTGCGGGTTTCTATCACAGTCGGAGTCGTGCGATCCATTGGGATGGCAGAAACCGTGTAGGTGAGAAGGTCGCGAGCGGTCTCTATTTTTATACGTTCACAGCCGGTGATTTCACTGCGACACGCAAACTTTTGATACGGAAATAGTATCATAAGACCTTATAATGGGGTTCCTGTGTTTCTCAGACAAACACAGGGACCCTATCCTATCGCTGAAAGTCCACATCGCATCTCCAGCACAACTAAAATTTTATACTACAGGCACAACCATAGGTGTCAATTTAGCGGCACCCCAGGGCCGGTAGGTGCGGTTTCCCAACCGAACCGGCTCCTACGCGGAAACCTTGAAGACTTCAAAAACCCTCTTTAGTCCCGTAGGGGACGGTATGTTTATAGCAGCATATAGTCAAAAAACCTAAGCCCCGTAGGGGCGGCATGTTTATATCTACAGTTGCTAAAATGCTGTCAAAAATCCCTAAATTGACACCTATGGTGCGGTTCCAAACGGCACCTACCGGACCTTGGATTACCGATTTATCTTCTTAAACTTCATGCAACCGCACCGAGCTTGAAAAAGAAGATTCAAAAGTTGAGACAATCCGACAATTTATTTAAAACTAAATGCCCCTGCTCTGCGGTCAGTAGTCAATTGAATTGCTTATTGGAAAGTGATATAATATAATCAAATGAGCACATAGAGACAGTTAAAATGGAAATATCTAATGGAGATTTGCGTGTGCTGACGGAAGTCTCCGGATGCTGACAAATATCGCGAAGGTCTGAAAACCTATGCAGCTGAGCAAACGTAAGAAAATTGTTATTATGAGTCTAATCGGGTTTATTGGAGTTATTATTTTGCTATCCGTTATCTATAACCGAACGGCACTGTGGGAGCCCGAACAACATCTGATCACACTGCTGCCGGAATCCCCGGTCTGCTATCTAACGCTCAAGGAGTTGAAAGGGTTAGTCGAGACATTCAACCGTAGTGAATTAGGAAAACAGACCGCTAAAATGCCGCTCCTCGCTGAAATTCAGGCGCAACGGTGGTGGAGAGAGCTCGTCTTTCAGAAACAGGTTTGGGAATACGAGATGGGCGGCAGACTTGACCTTAAGACAGTCACCGGCTATTTTGGGGAAGAGACGATCCTCGCTATCTACCAGCGCGAAGGAGAATTGACCTTTCTCCTCATAACAGCCGTCGGGGCGCAGGAGAAACTGAGCATTGAAGCAATGACGGCAACGGATGCTATCAATCCACGATACAAGCGTATCCAAAACAGATATGGCGAATTCACGATTAACACCATTACAGGGTATCCGCGCGATTTCAGTTATACTTTCATCGGGAGAATCGGGATATTAAGCCTTAATCCTACGCTGTTGATAGAGACGCTTGACATCTATAATACGAGGCTCCCTGAAACGAAAAGCGTCCGGAAAAGACAAGGTTTCCTCGCGGAGCACCCGATGACGACAGAGATTCAGGAAAACTATCGCCAGGACAAAAGCACCGGATATGCAGATATAAAACAGATCGCCTCTGTCCTGAATACTGTTCAATCTAACGCTCTTATTAAACAGATTTATGGAATGTTTGAAGGGACAGACTTCTGGACGTTTAGCAATCGGTATGAGGATGGCGTAATTATTTCACAGCATCATCTCCGCAAACGCATAGACCCTAACCAGAGCAAGCTGCCTGCTGCAGATGACGCAAAACCGTTCCCCGCTTTTCCAGAACGAACTGCCTGTGTCACTACGTTTCCAGTACCGAATCAGCAGATACGGGAACTCTTCGGCAATGTCGATCTTTCCGAAATTTTGGGAACAGACATGACTGTGATGTTAGTCGCGCCTGAACCTGATGAAGCCACGGTAGTGCCTTCGTTAGTGCTACTTGTGCGGACAAAAGCACCGGATGCATTAAAAGCGGTGTTGGACATCGTGAAACAGGGGAAAATTTCTATCGCTGGCAAACCGCTGAAATTCCTTGAACCTCAGGATTACAACGGTGTCGCTGTCCATCCGCTACAACTCCGCCTCAATTTTCTGTTAGCAGTTGCAGGCGGATATGCAATCGTTGATGACTATTTCGTTTTGAGCACAACACTAACAGGATTAAAGTCTGTGATTGATACGCGTACAGGTAAAACACCTGCTTTGCGTAATATAACGTTCTCTACGGGGACGAACGGTGTTCAGGTATTCATTCAGCCGGAACTGCTTGTGCCAGAGTTGAAACGTTTCCTGCCGTTAGTCACTGTACTTGCTTCTCTTACGGGACAGGAATTAGATGCGTCCTTGACACGACGTATCACCGAGAATTTGTTTCCCTTAGAGTCCCTCGGTCCCATTTCTGCTGAGGTGAATTTTGGAGAACAGAATGTGGATGCTGAGGTTCGGATTGTTTTGGAGAAGTGATCCACTCAATTCAGGTGGATTGATATGACATCCAACAACATTTGTGGTATCCTAATAATGTGCGAAAGCAAAAAACGAAGGAGTTTTACAATGGAAAAAGAGACGCTCGAAACTATTACTCAGCGGTTAGATCGGTTAGAGAAGATCGTAGCAGAGCTGGATCAGAAACTCTCTTCAGTTGTTGAGGAAGCGCGACCAAATCCGCCAAAGGATTTTGAAATGCAAAACGACAACCCAGATGATAACATCGGTGCGAAAGCAATTGAGAAAATATTGGCGCGGATGGGTTATCCACCTGATTTTAAACCCAGGCCTCTTAAGGAAGTTCGCAAAAGTATGGTTGAGAGCGGCATCCGGCCAGAGGACAACGAGTTTAGTCGTGCAATTATTGCAGAGAGAGACAAATAATCGTGTACTATTTCTACTTTGATGCCAGTGCTCTTGCAAAACGATATACTCAGGAGGATGGCAGCGATAAAATTGATTTCCTTTTTGAAAATGCGCCTTTGTGGCGTTTATCATGTTTGACAATCGGTGCCATAGAGGTATTTTGGATATGTGTCCGAAAAAGGAATGACGGACGCATTTCAGACAGCCAATTTGCTGAATCTACAACCCATTTAAAGTTGGAAGTCGTTGATACACTATCAAATTTCAAGAAAATCCCGGTTCCCGATTCGCTTGTTTGGAACTCAATGGATTTGATTGAAACCTATTCTCTCAATAGTGTGGATGCAATGGTTTTACGTTCCGCTTTAGACACGGCGACAGCACTTCACAGTACAGACGATAGATTGGTACTCGTCGACTCAGACCAACGCCTTCTCCGAGCGGCGCAGGCGGAAGGCTTGCAAATCTTCAACCCCGAACAGGACTCACAACAAATACTCACAGATTGGATAACTTAATATATGAAAGCAAAGATCGGTATCGGTATCATAAGTTTCGCACACGGACACGCCAACGCCTATTGTAACCAAATGAAGACGTTTGACGATGTCCAACTCGTCGCATGCTGGGACGACAGCGTTGAACGCGGCGAAGCTGCAGCAACGCAATACGGTATGAATTATTCACCGCATCTTGAAGATGTTATCAACCATCCGGAAATTCACGCCGTTATTGTAACCTGCGAAACAAATCGACACGCAGAGATGGTAGCAGCAGCGGCATCAGAAGGGAAACACATCCTTTGTCAAAAACCCATGGCACTCACTTTGGAGGATTGTGATCGAATCGCAGCAGTCGTAGAGAAGACCGGGGTCAAATTTATGATGGGGTACCAGATGCGACGCGACCCAGCGAACATCGCAATGAAAAAACTGATTGACAGCGGCGTGTTGGGGAAAATCGGTGTGTTGCGCCGCCGACACTGTATCAACGCGTTGTTTAGTGAGGCTTTTGTGACGGGACCCAGTCGCTGGCATATCGACCCAGAGAAGAATATGGGGATGTTCATGGACGATGCCTCGCATGCAACCGATTTTATCTACTGGATGCTCGGCAAACCGACAAGTGTTATCGCCGAAATTGATAACATCTTAACGGATGTTGCGCCTGATGACACGGGGTTGGCTGTTTATCGGTTCGCAGGTGGAGAGATGGCGATTCTGCTGAATACATCTGTGACGCTCGCCGGTGAAAATACAACTGAGATTTATGGCGATCAAGGGGTCGTCATACAGAACTATGGGGATGCTCCCTCATGTAATATCCCGCGCGCGGCAGATGCCGTTGCACTTAAGGTGTATACACGAGATGAACCGTTATGGAAGGACCTCGGTATCCCAATTCCGGATGGTCACGGGGAACGGATTGCAGGGGTGCCGCGTCCGTTTATTGACTGCCTAAAGAACGATACGGAACCCGATGTTACAGTCGAAGATGGACGGGTTACCGTAGAGATGATTTTGGGGGCATATCGCTCCGCACAAGAAGGACGGCGTGTCACCTTTCCGCTTTAGCGTTTCTCAACCCGCAAAAACCTGTGATTTGCTGTGCCCTCACCCATAAACGGCCTGCATTCAAACAACAATCGACAAATATTTATACACCTAAAAAAGATTGAATTCTGCTATAAATAGAGGTATAATATTGATATGGCCCAATATGACGAGATCATAAAGCACTTGTTGGATAGATTCGCTGAAGAATTCGCAAGGCTGGCATTCAAAACGGCTGACGTTGAAGTGATAGCGAAACTCGACAGTGAGCAGCAAACTATCAAGGTGCATCGCAACGATATGACCTTTAGAGTTCGCATCCAAAATGAAGAGGTGATTCTTCATATAGAAGCACAAACGGACGATAGCAAGGATAAACCGATGCCGTTTCGTGTGCTGGCGTATGCCAGTACCCTTATGCTCCGTTATGAGATCCCTGTGTATTCGATGGTCTTATATTTAGGACCGCACGCGGGACGTAAGGATCCAGGTGGCTATCGCTTTGGCGATGATACGTTTGGTTTGCATCACAAATATCAGGTGATCCGTTTGGCAGATTTAGAGGGTGAAACGTTTTTAGAGATTGCACCGGTAGGTTTATTGCCCTTCATACCGTTGATGAAGCCACCTACTGGGACCGATCCAGAGGCTTGGTTGCAAAGATGTATTGAAAGGACACAAGCTGCTCCAGTCGACAATCAGACGCGTGGGACATTGTTTTTGGCGCTGTCAACATTCGGGAGTTTAGCTTACGATCCTAACGTTTTTCAGAAATATATATCGGAGGCAATGATGCAAGAATCCCCTTTTTACCAGCTTATAATACAGCGCGGCATTGAGCAAGGCGCACGCGAAGTTTCAATAGAAAATATCTTGTCCGCGCTGACTATCCGATTTCCACATAGCGATATAGAACCCGTGAGACCTACACTTGAGACTATTCTGAGCCGTGATAGGCTTGATGAACTTCATCGCGTGGCAATCCAGGCAACGAACTTTGAAGCATTCTTACAAGTGCTAAATGCATAACAGAACGGATGTTACGGTGGAAGATGGACGGGTTTCGGTGGAATAAAAAAAAATTGACAAAAACCCACGCCTTATTATATAATTAACGTTACTGATTAAGATGCACAACGTTAACATTGCAACACGCCGAGGTTTTTTGAAACCCAGAGCCGACTATCAGGTGATAATATGTTGATCGGATCTAACAATTTTAACGATGTCAAAACGATTTTCGCTGTCTCTCAAATTGAGGGTGTGCCTGCTGTTTCGGCAGTTGCTGCGATGTCGCGCGCGTCTACAATCCCTTATGTTAACTATCAGTTAATAACAGCCACTGCCCCCCCACTTTACAAACGTTAAGCAATTTACTTTACAAAATCCTATACACGACCGCGTCGGTCTTTGCTGCCGCGTTTTTTTTCGCGTCTGCACGCGCTGTGTCGTCCGTAGGCTGTTTTTGTTGAGGTGGGTCTTTTTTAAGGGTAGCAAATTTACGCAATAAACTTTATGAGGGGCAAAAATCGCCCTATCGTTTAGAGACGAGCGTGCAACTTTTGCATCTCGTTTAGATGAAAGGAAAATAACGGTAAGGAGAACCTATGAATATGATTCACAAACAATCTGTCTATAAAACGGTTCTGATGCTCCATATTCCGGTGATAGTGCTGCTCTTCTGCTGTGCCGCGCTCATCGGTTGCCCTGAAACTGAGCAGATGGTAGATGATGTAATCACACCATCATCGGAGGATACACCACCGCCACCACCACCAGTGGAGGATACACCACCGCCACCACCA